>CAMCEM010000001.1 GCA_945873755.1 Chitinophaga pinensis
TAATTTAAAAATAAATTATGTAACTTTAACAAACAATATTATTGTAAACGTAGATTATAACGCAAATTCTGACATAAATACTCTTGCATTAATGAAGTCCATAGACAATAATAATTTTACGTTATTTAAAACAATTAGTAAAACAACTAGTCCGTTAAGTATTGATGACTTAGATGAAAATGGTAATAGAAATGTATATTATTACTTAGCATCTCAGAATGTATGTTCTGTTTGGGCTGATACTACTGATGTCTCAGGGAATATTTTACTAAAGGGTTCGCAAAATAATAACGATATTCTTTTAAACTGGAATAATTATTCCACGTGGAACAATGGGGTAGAAAATTACACAATACAAAGAGAGACAAGGATTAACGAGACCGTTATAAGTCCATTTGCATCAAAAACTACAACACTTGATAATAATTATTCGGAAAATACTTCTTTGATAAACCTAGGAGAAAAGTACTGTTATAAAATAATTGGAAAAGAAAAAGTTACGGGCTTTCAAAGTGAATCAAATGTAGTATGTATGATCGGTGGATTAACTTTCTTTTTTCCGACAGGGGTAATAGGAAAAAACAATAATTCTGCTTTTAAACCAGTTGGCGCATTTATAGATTACACAAAATCAAAAATGTATATATACAATAGATGGGGTGAAATGATCAAAGAAGTTACAGATTTGACAGTTGGTTGGGATTTAACAGGGTTTGATAATAAACCAGTAGAAATTGATACTTATGTTTATGATGCATTTATTATTGGTTTAGACGACAAAAAAGAAAACAAAAAAGGAACAATTACTATTATCAGATAAATGATAAAATTCAATAACATAGATGTAAGTTATGTAATAAAAAACAAAATGCTTACAAAAAAATGGATTAAAGATGCCATTAAAGAAGAAATGAAAAGTTTTGAATATATTTTTATCAATTTATGTTCGGATCAATATTTGTTAGATATGAATATAAAGTCTTTGAATCACGACTATTTTACAGATATAATTACATTTCAACTAAACGACTTAACTGAACCAATTGAAGGTGATATTTATATAAGTATAGATAGAATTAAAGAGAACTCAAGATTAATGGGTGTAAATATAGAAACGGAATTTAGACGTGTTTTAATTCATGGTGTATTACACTTGTGTAGTTATAAAGACAAAGAAAAGAAAGATAAACTATTAATGACAAAAAAAGAAAACTATTATTTAAATAAAATATAGTTTCACGTGGAACAAAATGTTAGATAAATATGATATTATAGTTGTTGGAGCAGGACATGCCGGTTGCGAAGCCGCTGCTGCTGCTGCTAATATGGGAAGTAAGGTACTCCTCATAACAATGGATATGAATAAAATTGCTCAAATGAGTTGTAATCCGGCAATGGGTGGCGTTGCTAAAGGACAGATTGTAAGAGAAATAGACGCACTTGGAGGGTATTCTGGAATTGTAAGTGATAAATCAACCATTCAATTCAGACTATTAAACAGATCCAAAGGACCTGCAATGTACAGTCCGAGAGCACAAAACGATAGAATGTTATTTGCACAATATTGGAGAGAAGCATTAGAGCAAACAGTAAATGTTGATTTTTGGCAAGACATAGTTACTTCTTTAATTATAGAAAAAGATGAAGTAGCTGGGGTAGTAACTGGTTTGGGTATGAATATATATTCAAAAGCAGTAATACTTACTAATGGTACGTTCTTAAATGGGCTTATACATATTGGAAACAAACAGTTTGGCGGGGGAAGAATAGGAGAAAAGGGATCATCGGGTATAACAGAACAATTAGTTAAACTTGGGTTTGAAAGTGGAAGAATGAAGACAGGAACACCACCAAGAGTTGATGGTAGAACTCTAAATTATGAAATAATGGAACAACAAGATGGTGATGAAAATCCTGGTAAGTTTTCTTACTCCGACACTGTTTCAGTTACAAATCAAAAACCATGTTGGATAACTTATACGAATGAAAAAGTTCATGAAATACTAAGAACAGGTTTTGATGATTCTCCAATGTATGCAGGACGTATCAAAGGTTTAGGGCCTAGGTATTGCCCATCTATTGAAGATAAAATTAACCGATTCGCTGAAAGAGATAGACACCAAATATTTGTTGAACCTGAGGGATGGAATACTGTTGAAATTTATGTAAACGGTTTTTCTACATCTTTGCCAGACCATATACAATTAAAAGCAATGAAATTAATTCCTGGTTTTGAAAAAGCAAAAATGTTTAGACCTGGTTATGCAATAGAGTACGACTATTTTCCACCTACACAATTAAAGCTTACGTTAGAAACTCACTTAAAAGAAAACTTATATTTTGCTGGCCAAATAAACGGAACCACAGGATATGAGGAAGCTGCATGTCAAGGATTAATGGCTGGAATAAATGCACATAATAAAATTAATAATAAAGAAGATTTTATTTTAAAAAGATCGGATGCATATATTGGAGTGCTTATAGATGATTTGGTTAACAAAGGTACTGATGAACCTTATAGAATGTTTACTTCAAGAGCTGAATACAGAATATTATTAAGACAAGACAATGCTGATATTAGGTTGACAGAAATTGGAAATAAGTTAGGATTGGCCGATAATAATAGATTGAAAAACGTTAATAAAAAAATACAAAATACAAACGATATAGTTAATTATTTTAAAAGAACTTCAATTATTCCTAGTGAAATAAATCCTTTGCTTGTTAAGTATAATACAAGTGAAATAAATCAAAATTATAAATTAATGCAAATTGTAACAAGGCCACAGTTAGATATTAATATTTTAAAAAATAATTTAACATCGGTTAGTACATTTTTAGAAAAATATAATGAAGATGAAATATTACAAGCAGAAATATTAATGAAATATGAAGGTTACTTGGAAAAAGAACAGTTAATGGTTGAAAAAATGAATAGACTAGAAAGTGTTATAATAAATGAGAAATTTGATTTTGTTTCTATTCATAACCTTAGCACAGAGGCTAAACAAAAACTAAGTAAACAAAAACCAAAAACTTTAGGGCAAGCTGCTAGAATAAGTGGAATTTCACCTTCTGATATTTCAGTTTTAATGATACATTTGGGGCGATAAATGAATATGGAAAAAATAACAACTTGTTTAGTATGTGGAGGTGAAATATTAAAACCTGTTTTAACATGCAACGATTTTGTAGCAAGCAATGAAACGTTTAATCTTGATAGATGCTATAACTGTTCGTTTTTGTTTACTAATCCTAGACCAAGAGCTGAAGAAATATATAAGTATTATCAAAGTGATAAATACATATCTCATTCCGACAAGAAGGAAGGTTTAGGGATCATGTATAAAATTTATGATATTGTTAGAAATTTTAGTATTAAATCAAAACTTAAACTTATAAAAAAATACAATAACTCGGGTAAATTAATGGATTTGGGTTGTGGGTTAGGTTACTTTTTGCATGGTGCAGTGAATGATAAAACTTTTACATGTATTGGTGTTGATATAAGTGAAGATGCGATTAAATATGTTAAAACCGCTTTTAATTACGATGTAATTAACGAAAATAAATTAGATAACCACAATATTAAATATGATGTGATAACGCAATGGCACGTATTAGAACATGTACATTGTTTAAATGAGAGAATGGTTCAATTAAACAACTTACTTACTGATAATGGTACGCTTTTTATTGCAGTTCCTAATTCAAACAGTTGGGATGCAATACATTATAAAAAATTTTGGGATGGTTATGATGTTCCAAGACACCTATATCATTTTAATATAAAAAGTTTCACTCATTTAATGAATAAACATAATTTTGATGTTATAGCTACTAAACCGTTGATATTTGACGCTCCATATATTTCAATGAGAAGTGAAATACATAAAGGTAGTGACTTTAATATGTTGAAAGGTGCGTATTATGGAATTATTTCAAATATAAAAGGATTGTTTAATAATGAATACTCTTCATTATTGTTTGTAGTAAAAAAGAAAAAGTAATCAATGAAATTACCAAAAATTTTTACAGTATTTATTGCTACAATATTTATAGCTAGTTGTGCACAAGTAGTAGCTCCTTCTGGAGGATCTAAAGATGAAATAGAACCTAAAATAGTTAGTTATATTCCAAACAATAAAACATTAAATTTTAAAAAAGAAAATCAAAGTATCAGGATAAAGTTTGATGAGTTTATAAAACTAAAAGATCCAAATAAACAAATAATTATAAGTCCTCCATTAATAATTGATCCTGAATATAGTATTAACGGGAAAGAATTAAAAATTAAATTTAATGATACTTTACAATCAAACACAACTTATACGATAAATTTTGGTAATTCAATTATAGATAACCACGAAGGTATTTCGGCTCAAAATATTCAATACATATTTTCAACTGGTAATTTCCTTGATAGTAATTTTATAACAGGTATAATTTTTAATGCATTTACCGGATTACCTTCGGCTGATATAAATATTTGTTTGTACAAAAAATCAATATTTACTGATACAACAATTACAAAATTTAATCCGACATATTTTACAAAATCAACTATAAATGGAACATTTAAAATAGAGAACCTTCCTTTAGATGAATATTATATTTATGCATTTAAAAAAGAAGGAAACGATTTAAAATATGAGAAAAATGATTCCATAGCAATACTTCAAAATAGCATAAAATCAGGTATTAACGAAAAAAATATTGAATTAAATATTTTTAAAAATAATGAATATAAAATAAATAGAATTTTTGATACATTAAGTAATCAAATAGGTATATATAATTTTGTTGTTTATAAACCAACAGATAGTTTTATTAATTATATATCAGATAGTTATAGTTATAAAAGAATAAAAGGAATAGATTTTAAGGATACTATAAAAATATTTGCTAATAATGGTAAAAAAGAAAATGAATTCAAAATAAAAAACGATGATACCACATATATTATAAGTTTAAGTACAAAAAAGAAAGCACTTAAAAACGAATTAATTATAAATAGTGAAACTGATATAACACCAGATGATACATTAATTATTGATTTTAACAATCCTATAGAAAAAATTAACTTAGATAGTGTGATATTTAAAGAAGATACTATAATTAAGAAACCATTGTATTTAAAACTATCTAAAGATAGATTTAGAATGGAAATATTTAATAAATGGAATGAAAATACAAGTTATAGTATAATATTCAAAGATTCTTGTTTGAATGATATATTTAATAACTATAATAAGTTAAATAATATTTTTATAACAATGAAACCATTAAAGGACTATGGTAACTTGATTTTGAATTTAGAACTTAATAAGTCTGAAAAAAACTACATAGTACAGTTATTGGATAAAAACAATGATGAAATTATAAAAGAATATTTTATAAATGAAAGTAAACAAATTAAGATAGATTATTTAAAACCAGTTGAAGCTAAAATAAAAATAATTGAGGATAGGAATAAAAACGGTATTTGGGATACCGGTGATTATGAAACTAAAAGATTACCAGAAAAAGTATATAATTACAATCAAATATTTAATATAAGAGCTTATTGGGAACTAGAACAAAACATTAACATTAACAGTATAATTAACCAACAATAAGTGTTAGTTTAATAACATTTTTATAAAACAAAGTGGATATAAATTTTAGAAACGATAACATAACACTATAATAATATTTTATTAAGAATTCAATAACAGTATCCCAACATTTTAAATGCGACATTTTATAAACAAAAAGATGTGAATGTCGCAATTAACACTGTGTTTATAAATATGTAATACATTCATAAAGAACATATAAATAAAATAATAAATGTTGGTATAATAAAATAATAATAAAACCAAATATTTATAAAAAAGTTATTCTACAAATTAACAGCTATTATTATTATTACAATTATATCTTAAAGATAATTAATAATACATATACAATGTTAAGAACGTAAATAGTTTTTAATTGAATGTATTAATTATGTTTGTAGAGTGAAAAACACATACTGAAGTTTTATAAACCAATGAAAGAAAAATTAGAAGAAATAAGTGAAAATTTAAATAATTTAAAAATAAATTCAAAGGAAGAATTAGAAAATTTTAGATTAAAATATTTATCTAGAAAAGGGATTTTAAATGATTTATTTGAAGAATTTAAACAAGTTCCAAATGAACTAAAAAAAGATTTAGGCAAGTTAATGAATGTTGTAAAAACCAATGTTCAAATAAAATTTGACGAAGCAACAGAAAAATTTAAAAAAAATAAAAAAACAAATTTAGAAGATAAGATAGATTTTACGTTACCAGCTGATGGAACAGAGAATGGATCGCGACATCCATTAAATATTATTGAAAATAAAATAGTTTCAATATTTAATAAATTAGGTTTTACCATAGCTGAAGGACCAGAAATAGAAAATGACTGGCATAATTTTTCGGCATTAAATTTTCCTTTAAATCATCCCGCAAGAGATATGCAGGACACATTTTTTATATATGAAGACATTGCTTTAAGAACTCATACGAGTAGTGTTCAGGTAAGGTTAATGCAAAAAAAAAATCCGCCCTTACGGGCGATTATGCCAGGAAGAGTTTATAGAAATGAAGCAATATCTGCTAGAGCAAATTGTTTTTTTCATCAAATAGAAGGAATATACATAGATGAAAAGGTAAGCTTCGCAGATTTAAAACAAACATTATATGCTTTTGTAAAAGAAATGTTTGGTGATGATGTGGAAGTAAGATTCAGACCCAGTTATTTTCCTTTTACTGAACCCAGTGCAGAAATGGATATAAGTTGCCAGATATGTAAAGGGAATGGATGTAATGTTTGCAAACACAGTGGTTGGGTAGAAATATTAGGTTGTGGATTAATTGATCCTAATGTTTTAAAAAATTGTGGAATAGATACAGAAAAATATTCGGGTTTTGCCTTTGGAATGGGAATAGAAAGAATTACCATGCTAAAATATGATGTAAAGGATTTAAGAACTTTTTTTATAAATGACAGCAGATTTTTAAAACAATTTAGTTCTATATAAAATAAAAATAATTGTTTCATAAATATTTTGTTAATTTACATTTACATTTATTGATAAAACAAATATGAAACAAACGTTTTACGATGCCGAAGTAATTAATATAATTGATGAAACCACTACAACTAAAAGGTTTTTCTTTAAGGTTCATCATATGCCACAATTTCATTTTAAAGCAGGGCAATTTATAATGATAGATTTACCAATAGAATCAAAAATATCTTACAGAAGTTATAGCATTGCATCAGCCCCAAGTAACGATAATGAATTTGAGCTATTAATAGTATTAAATCCGCCAGGAAAAGGAACACCTTATATGTGGGAAAACATAAAAGTAGGAACTATAGCAAAAGTAGCAGGTCCCATTGGAAAATTTACTTTGCCAGAAGAAATAGATAGAGAAATTTGTTTTTTGTGTACAGGAACAGGAATTGCTCCGTTAAGAAGCATGTTGCACGATTTGGTAAATAATAAAAAACTGCATTATCCTGTTAAAATTATTTTTGGTAGCAGGTTTAAAGAAGATTTGTTATATAAAGATGAAATGTCGCAGTTACAAAAAGAGTATAGCAAGTTTGAATTTATACCCGTATTATCGAGAGAAACAAATGAAAGTTGGGAAGGAAAAAAAGGATATGTGCATGAGGTTTATGAAGAAATATATGCAGATGCAAGACCTTGTTATTTTTACTTGTGTGGTTGGAGTGCTATGATAAAAGAAGCCAGAGATAGGCTAATAGCATTAGGATACACCAAAAGCGACATTAAGTTTGAATTGTACGATTAATAAATAACAAAATGATAACAAAAAGACTATCATCCATATTTAGATATTTAGGATGGACAGAACCATTTTATAAATGGAAAATTAGTAAGGATAATTGTCCTTTATGTGGACCAAGCTATTTTATTGCTTTAAGAAAAAATCCATTTATGACAAGGTGTTTAAAATGTAAAGCCAACATAACAAACTTATCATTAATACCGATAATAAATGAATATGCAAATGGTAATTTTAATTTATCAGTTTATGAATTATCCTCATATGGATCTACACTCGATTATATGAGAAGTAAATTTAAAAATGTTACAATAAGTGAATATTTTCCAAGAATAAAAACAGGAGAAATACACAACGGAGTTTTAAATCAAGATGTTCAACAATTAACATTTAGTGATAAAAGCTTTGATTTTGTAACATCTAATCAAGTTTTTGAACATGTAGAAAACGATTTAAAAGGATTTTCAGAAGTATATAGAGTGTTAAAACAAGGTGGAGCCTTTATATTTGGTGTTCCACTTTATGATACCGAAAAAACGATTATTAAAGCTACAATAATTGACGGAAAATTGGTTTTTAACGGAGAACCTGAATTCCATGATAGTAGGTTGGACGGAGCAAACTCAGCACCAGTTTTTTATAGACATTCTTTAAATGATATTTGTGAAAGAGTAAAATCAGTAGGATTTTCAAACGCGGAATTAAAAGAAGTAACTATATCAAAAAATCAGGGAGAACCACAATTAGTTATTTTTGCTATTAAATAGTACCTAATAGTCATAATCATCTGAATCTTCCTTTTCAAAATCAGAAACAGAAGCTCTTTCTTTGTTTGCAATTCTTATTTTTCTCATTAATAAAGTAATTTCTTTTTGCATTTGTGTTTCACTATCAAAAGCATAAAGCGTTTTACTAAAATTGGGTTTGTAATTTACTGTTAATAAATCTTCAGGATGAACAGCCGAGTAGCTTAGTTTCCATATTTTTTTATCTTTTGGTCGTGACTTAAAGATATAAACATTACCAATTTTATTTTCAAAAAACACTGTTTTAACATATAGTAAAGCAAGTGTATCTTTCGAAAAAGCTTCTTTGCTTCCATATAATAAGGAAATAACTAAATCTTTTTGATTTAAATAATTAGGTTTAAATAAACTTGTTTTATCATATTCTTTCAACACGCGGAACAAAGGTAAACGACCGGCAACAGATGAAGAGTACTTTTCAATTATAGTATCGTTTACTTTAACGTTATTTATTAGTAATTGCCCATAAAGTATTGCCCTAAATTGATCGCTGGAAGAAGAAGAGATAAGTTTATTAAAAAACTTTTTTACATTATTATCTTTATAAAAAGGAGCCAAAATAGAAGTGTAATTATACATTCGAAGTTGACGATAATTTAAAAAAGCAGTTACAGTATTATTATTTTGATTAGAGTATCTATATGGTTCTTTGTCTCTGTCTTCGTCAGAAACAAACTTTTTAAGTTCGTAATTTGCATCTAATATCAAATCGCTTAAAACGTTCTTATAAGCGTTATTTTTAAAAACTTTAGCATCATTTATTTTTGACATTAATGAATAAATCAAATTTTTGTACTCTGGGTATTTAGTATATTTAATAATTGCAGGAAACAAAAGTTGACCCATTTGTAAGCTATCGTTAAAGCCAGAAAACATATTTGCCAAAGCGCTTTCATTGGTTGTTATTGGCACATCGTACTCTAATAATTTCAAAAATGCTTTTGAGGCATCAACGGTTTTTAACCTGCCTAAAGTTTTTAATATACCTATTTCAACCTCAACAGAATCGGCATATTGTTGATATAAATTAATTAAAAAAGGAATGGTTTCTTTCGATTTTACTTCTTCAAAACTTGAAATCAAGTTGTTTTTATTATCCGAAGTCATGGTTTTAAAATCGGGATGATTTATTGTCTTTATTAAATATGGCACATCTTCGGCAACCATATTTGCTTTAACATATTCAATAGCACCTTTAGCCATTTTAGCTTGAATTGAATCTTTAGAAAAAAGCTTTTCGAAAAAATATGCTGGTAATTTATCAGAAACCACATCCACACCAATACAGGTATCTTTTGGTTCAAACGAATCGAAAAAAGTTTTAGTAAACAAACTCAATTCTTGGTTGGTATCAATTACTGTTTTAAGCGTATGCATTACACCGCATTTATGAATTGAGCGAACCATAATTCCTTTAGAACTTCCAGTATCTGTTAACAATAAATTTTGTATTAAATAATTGCCGTTTTTAGTAATATTTTCTCTCGAAACTCGAAGTTTGCCATTATCTGATAATCCTTCAACCCATAGTTTCCAAAATTCAGACATGTTCTTTTCGTGGTAAAACATGCTAAATTTTCTAAACTCAACGAACACTTTTTCTCTATTATCGGGAGATAAATAAACTTTACTTTCACGTTTTGGTAAATACAATTTTTCTTCTTTTGATTCATTTTTATTATCGTAATTATACCTATTGTAATTATCATTTCCATTGTTAACCAAATCGGAATATAGGTTTTTGTATTCCTGAGCTTTTGCCGAAAACAATAAAGTTGTATCGGTAACTATTGTAAAAGGAGAGGTAACTTCTTTTTTATTGATATTAAAAGAATTAAAGAAAATAGTGGATGAAACACTGTCGGCAGTGGAACACAATAAAAAATAGTCGGCACCAGTGGTAATAATTTTACCAAATGCTTTTTGAGTAGCCTTTTCCTTGCTTTCCATAGAAAAAACAATAGAAGCCGCACCTTTTGTTGAAGTAAATTGAGCGTTTAATAATTTTTTATTTGTTTGTAAACAAAACCTTTCTGCAAGCATATTAAGCTCAAAAGTATCCTCTTCTATGTATTCAAAATCGTAAAGCGAAGCAGCAACAACAAGCGTATAATTGGTGTTGTTTTTACCAATGCCATTAATTATTTCGTTTTGATACCTGTTGTAACCAGTAGCTGGAACAGGAGTTATAACGTTTTGAGCAGGAACGTTTAAAGTATACCCAAATTTAGATTGATAGTTTATTGAAGCTTTGTTGGACTCATAAAAAGTAATAGAATTAAAAAAATCGTTTGCTTCGCTGCCTTTTGATACATACTCTTGCTTACCGCTCATTTTAAAACTATAAATTTCGGTCGGTGTAATTATAATCTGTTGTTTCTGAATGTCGCCTTTAGCAGTTTTATTCACTATTTCTATTTTTGGATAACCTAAAACGGTTTTCGATTCTGTTTTACTAATTAGTTTGCCGGGTATATTTTCAAAAATTAAACTATCAATTCTTTTTAAAATATAATCTTGGTTTTGATCCAATAATTTTCCATAATGATTCATTCGTTGAATGCAGTAATAAGAACCATTTCCCATATCGTTAAATAAATAGTATTTAAACGACCCATAAACAGGGATATCACATAATTTTCCAGGAACGGATACACTAAAAACCGAATCTGCAGCGTATTGTGTTTTCATTTGAGTTGGAAAGCGTGTTTCGTCAATTTGGTTCTTAGTTTTAATATCGTATTTATTAGAAAGAATAGGTTTAACTTTATAACCCATTCTTCTTAAAAATTCAATAATACCGCTGTCGCCAGGTAAGTGAGAAGCTCCAACTCCGGTAAACAACGATTGAGTTTTCATGATAGAATCCATTCTATTTGCCATTATTAAATTTCTTTCATAAAGCATGTATCTCAAAAAACCATCACTGTCGGTAAGTTTATTCAAACTATCCAATAAATCTAAGTCGCCTTTGCGGTAACAATCTTCCATTAAATCGTAATAACTTTTATCGCCTCTAATTTCCTTTAACCATAACTGTTTTTGCTCTTTTTCTTCTTTCTTTTTCTCATCATTTTCTTCATTGCTTTCTCTTTCCGAAAGTTCTGCTTTCTTCGATAATATTTCAGTTTGTTTGTAGTTTTCTAATCCTATTACTCTTTTATTAAGCTTAGTTCCTGCCTGAAAAATAAAAGCATCTAAATAAGTATCTTCTTGGTAGTCGCTATTTTGCCTACTGTTTCTATACATTAACCTGTCGCTAATAGTTGGTTTAAACTGCAAAACAGATATTAGATCTCTTTCCTCAGGAGCAACAATATTAAAAGCAGCGCTGTAAAACGAATTGTTGTTATTAAAATAAGGAGTATTGTTTTGCTTTATTTCAGCTTCTTGCATTAACATAATGTCATCAATCCAAGTATTCATGTTTAGCTCTAAGGCAACAGTGTTTACACTTTTTAATGCCAAGAAAAAGGAGTCGGGTAAATTAAAAACCAACTTGTCGCTTACGTGCATGGTGCCATATAGGAAAGAAGGTTTTTTAAGTCCTTTACCTGAAATTTCCCAAAGTAAACTTTGGTATTTTTTTGGCATGTTGTTTTGCGCATTTGCGCTATAAATAAAAATGGAAAGAAAAAAAAATGGCAATAAATAATTTTTTAAATGCATAGAATAAATTTATAATTTATAGAATAACGAAATATTAATTTTTGCAATATGTTGTTTTTTAAAAGTAAATAAAACCACTATATAATAAAAAGACCAAAAAGCTATACAATTGAAAACATTTAGGCACAAAAAACCCATCAATTAATGGTGTCTACAGTAAAATTAAAATATATTTGAACCAAATAATAAACCACATGACAACAAAAATTAGTGTATCAAATAAATACAACGAAAAACTAACCACATTATTTATTACAAATAAAAAATCCAATTGGCAAAGCCACGGATTTTCGAAAGCCGAAGTTTTATATATTGAAAAAAAGATAAAAGCCGAAGATACTTTTATAACTATTAATCAATTTGAACGATTGGTTTTTATTCAATTAGTAGAAGAATTTGAAAAGAAAAACGCAAATCAAAATTTAGAAGCATACAGGGGCTTAGGGAGTAAAATATGCACAACTGTAAATGCCCATAAATATGATTCGATACAAATAGCCGAAGCATTGGAAGAACAAGCGCTTGCAGTAGCCGAAGGAGCAGCATTAAGCAATTATCAATTTATAAAATATTTAAGCAAAGGCAAAGCCAACACATTAAAAAACATAAGCATAGTTGGTAAACAAGTAAATAAAACGGCAGTAGAACAGCTAAATATTGTAATAGAAGCTGTTTGCGAAGCCAGAAACTTAGTAAATGAGCCACAGAATGTAATAGATGCTGAAACACTGAGTGATGAGTTTAAAAAACTTGGTAAAAAAGCAGAAATAAAAGTAGAGGTATTAAACAAAAAACAAATAGAAAGTTTAAAAATGGGAGGTTTGTTAGCGGTAAATTTGGGTAGCCAAATACCACCAACTTTTACCATTATGGAGTATAAACCGGCAAAAGCCAAAAATAAAAAACCTTTGGTTTTAGTAGGAAAAGGTGTGGTATACGATACAGGAGGATTGAGCCTAAAACCAACCCCAAACAGCATGGATACCATGAAGTGCGACATGGCAGGTTCGGCAGCAGTAGCGTGTGCAATATACGCCATAGCAAAAGCAAAACTAAATTACCACGTAATAGCGTTGATACCGGCAACCGATAATCGCCCTGGCGAAAACGCTTACACTCCAGGCGATGTAATAACTATGTACGATGGACAAACGGTAGAAGTGCTAAATACCGATGCTGAAGGACGAATGATATTGGCAGATGCATTAACGTATGCAAAAAAATATAAGCCCGAATTGGTGTTAGACTTTGCTACATTAACAGGTGCAGCAGCAGCAGCAATTGGACAATACGGCATTGTATGTATGGGCACAGCAGATGAAACCCAAAAAGCAGAATTAAAAGAAAGTGGAAATGCAACACACGAGCGCTTAGTAGAGTTTCCTTTTTGGGATGATTATGAAAAATTAATTAAGTCGGACATTGCAGATATGAAAAATATAGGTGGGCCAGTAGGTGGCGCTATTACAGCGGGAAAGTTTTTAGAAAAATTTATTGATTACCCATGGATGCACTTTGATATTGCTGGTCCGGCTTTTATAAACGCCAACGACAGTTATAGAGGCAAAATGGGAACAGGAGTAGGAGTGAGGCTGTTATTTGAATACGTGAAAAAACGAGCAAAATAAAGATAAAGTAAATAATATAAAGCCGATACATTTTACATTGTATTGGCTTTTTTAGTTTAAACAGGAATTTAATTTCTTATAAAAATACTTTTATATCAAACCAAGCTGATTTTCCTTTAATAGAATAACAGAGTACAATTTTTTAAATGATTCGTGCATCAAATAAACCTATGACAATAAGTAATTTCAATTAATTATATATATGACCTTATTTTTTTTATTTGAAAAAATATACTATTGTTCAGAATAATTAAATAGAAGGAAGTTTAATAAAAGAGACAAAATAACATAGAAATAACCAATGAAAGAACCACAAAAAAACGAACTGTTACAAATAATAAAATTTATATACAATCACCATAAAATTTATTTAAAGGCTATAATAATAACAATAATTTTATCAGTTTTAGTTACATTTTTATTGCCCAAAAAATACAGATCTACAGGAATAATATTTCCAACATTTTCTAATTCACTGGAAGACACTTATAACAACCCTATGTTTGGATATGATGTAGAAGCCGACAGGATTTTGCAATTACTTCAATCCCAAGAAGTACAAGATAGTATTAATGCTAAGTTTAATTTGGTTAATTATTACGAATTAGATACCTTAGACGAAAGGTGGAGAGACGAATTGAGAAAAGAATTTTTTGCTAATATTAATTTTTCAAAAACACCTTTTATGTCAATTGAAATATCAGCTAGAACCAAAGACCCTCAGCTTTCAGCCAATATTGTTAATGCCATAATAGGGTTAATTGACCCCATAAGAAATAGGATTTTAAAGCAAAATATTATAGTAGCACATAATTCTATAAGCAAAGAATATCGCATGCAAAAAAACAATCTTGATTCATTGGTGAATTTAATTAAAACAATGCGCGATGAATATGGAAATCCTGCAATTAGTTTATTAGCAAATCAAGAATTTAATTTTGATAATAAAAAAATGGGTAACAATACTTTATTGGAAGAAAAAATAGATAAATACCTTTTGCAAAAAGTTATTTATAACGACATAAAAGTAAAATACGAGCGAGTAAAAACACAATTAGAAAGGCCACTACCAGGCGTTTATATAATTAACCAAGGAGTAAAATCAAGCAAAAAGATTTCTCCTTCCTATTTGGTTAATGTTTCTGTTATCACTATTTTAACTATCATTATAGTTTCTTTGGTTTTGGTTTTAAAACTTAAATTAAAAGGGATAGATGCATATTTAAAAAACGATTAATGGAATGAATAAAGTGAAAACCTATATACAGAAAAACCTTACATTCTCAATCATTTTACTTTTAATTGTTTTTATAAACTTGGCTTTGTTATCAAGTAACACAATGATTATTGGGGTAACTTTTTATGGAATTTTAGGAATGGCGCTGTTATTTTCATTAATCATTAATAAAGAAATTTTTTTTGGCATTACCATTTTCTTTATTCCCTTGTCGTTTATTTTAGAACAAAGTGCAGGTCCTTCTATATCTTTTCCCTCCGAATTATTGGCAGGAATATTATTATTATACCTTTCATTTAATTTTATTTTAAATGAAAAAATAGATTTTACCATCTGGAAACACCCTGTAACAATACTAATATTACTTGATTTTTTTTGGATGGTTATTACAAGCATTATGAGTTCTATGCCATTGGTTTCCTTTAAAAGAACACTTATTAAATTATTGTATATTAGCATTTATTACTTTTATTCAATTAGTGTTTTCAAAAAAATAGAAAACATTTCTAAATTATTTGTTTTATATATTTTAGGTTTGATTTATCCAATTATAAGCTCATTCGTTTTTCATAATAAATACAATTTTTCTATTGGTGCTGCATATAAAATGACACTACCATTTTATAACGACCACACTATTTATGGAGCTTGTTTAGCATTTTTACTTCCATTTATTGTACTTTTTATTATTGAAAACAAAAAAACTGCTAAATTCTTTTGGATATTGATAATTACAGTATTTATAGTTGCTACATTTTTATCATATTCTAGAGCAAGTTGGTTAAGTTTAGTATTCATTTTTTTATTGTATTTAGCTATTCATTTTAAAATAAAAATGCAATTTATAATTATTGTTTTGGTAAGCATTTCTTTGGCTGGCTACTTTAGTTATAATACTATCAAAACTAAATTTCAAAATAATAAATCAGTAAGTAATAAAGATGTGGGTCAGCATTTAGAATCGATGGGAAATATTAAATCTGACGCTTCCAATGCAGAAAGATTGAACAGGTGGTATTGTGCTTGGCAAATGTTTTTGGACAAACCCCTTTTTGGTTTTGGACCAGGAACTTATCAGTTTAATTATGGACCATATCAAATAAAAGAATTAGTAACCAGAATAAGCACATATAAAGGCGATAAAGGAAATGCACACTCCGACTATTTAGGTTATTTATGTGAAACAGGATTAATAGGATTACTTATTTATTTAAGTTTAATTTATTCAACTATGAAATTAGGATTGAAAAATATATACAATAAAGATAATCAATATAACAATTTGTCGATGGTTTTATTGTTAAGCTTAACTACTTTTTTTATACATGGTTTTTTTAATAGTTTTATAGATATTGATAAAACAATGATGTTGGTTCTTTGCGCAATGGCGGGCTTAGTAGCCATTGATTTAAAGAATAAAGAATTGTTAAAAACATAATCTTTTCACGCAAAAAAAAGCAACAAATAAGGTAAAAACAATACTGAGTAAATAGGTTTTTTACAACAACTCGGAAGAAAATATTGTTGTTATGGATACATAATTTCGGCAACAAAAGAAGTACAATTTACAAGAAAAACAATGAAAGTAACCAATAATATTGCCAAGTTTATGGCAAACTGTTTCAACTTTTTTGCTTATTTTATAGGGTTGAACAGATAAATTTAGAAAGTTTAGAAATAAAGTTTAGAAATAATAATAATTTATAAGCTACCAAAAGAACCTTTATTGCTATTTACTTTATTACAAGTTGTTTAATAGTTTAATATTGATATTATTTGTGCAATCCAAAACAATAAAAAAATACAATTTGAGCTTCTTAAAATCAAAGTTATTTTTACGTTTCTTCAACATATTTGCTAATAGTTCAAGTATGTTTTTACCAAGCATAACAAATATAATAATTTCAGCAATTATTATAAGAATACTGGTTCCAGAATGGTGGGGACAAATTACTATACTTCAACTTTACATGTATTTAGGCACACAAATTTGTGCTTGGGGAAACAAAGATTCATTGGTGAAATCGTTCAGTGAAAATCCAGCCAAAATGAAGTATTTATGGATGGAATCGTTTAGTAATCGTTTGTTTTTACTATTGCCAGTGTTGGTTGGAACGTATTTTATTTCTCCAGATTTTATTTCCATTCTTTATTTGTCGGGTTGGATAATTTTACGATATTTTATGCAATCATTTGAAGCAATTATTTTATTTTCAAGGAATTTTACAGTAAGTATTTTTGCTGAAATAACGGGTTTAATAGTTACTGTTTCGTCACTTGTTTTATTTGAAAATTTTGTAACATTTCATAATGTATTACTAATTATAACTATCGGCTATTTTATAAAAACTGCTATACTAATTATTAATTTTAGCACATACTTCAATTTTACGTTTTCTATAAAACCTAATTTTAAAAATTTATTGCCATTTCTTCCCTTTATGATGATTGGGTTTTTAGGTGTTATGCAACAAAAATCGGATATGATTAGTATTGCATGGTTATCGTCAAAAATAGAAGTAGCACAATACCAAGTTTTCAGTAGTTTTTTACTTTTTATGCAATCAATTCCTGGTTTAATTATTGGTCCTTATATTAAAAATTTATACCGACTTCCGCCTTCTTCTTATTCAAAACTTCAACGTTTTTTTATAGTAATAGGCCTAATAATTTCGCTAGTTGGTACAATAGCAATTTACTTTGCTATCAAAATTATTTATCATTTCGATTTTCCTTTCACTATGTATTTCCTTGGTTTTTTATATGGATTTTTTACTTACTTCTATATGCTGAAAATATACATTATGTTTAAAAATAAAAAGCAGCAACAAGTAATGATTATAAGCGCAGCAACCATTTTACTGAACTTTATTCTTTGTTTTATTTTTATACATATTTGGAGTTTGCAAGGAGCTATTTTAGCAAATGTAATGACTCAAATGTCAATTTATTTAGTTTACAATTATTATTTAAAAAATAATTTAGCAAAAAACTATCATTGAACATGAATAAGTTAAATTTTATAAGGGTTGGCTTTTTTATCATATTGTTTATCATTGTTCGTTTTGTTTTAAAATTCGATGGACTTTATGGTCAAGATGCTTACGAATATTTACGATACACCAATGAAATGTATTCATTTTTTGAAAATGGTACTTTGCTTGGCGATTATTTTTGGGGATTAGGCTACCCGTTTTTTGGTTGTTTATTCAACTTTCTCATTCAAAATATTTCTATGGCTTTACAGTTGATTTCTATTGTTGCAGCATTATTTACCTGGATTTTTATTGATAAAACTATTGAACTTATTTATAATGAAAAGCCCAATTATTTAGTAAGCTTTTTATTTTTCACGCTTTCACCCATTGTTATCATTCATGGTTTTGTGGTAATGAGCGATATGTTGGCTTGTTGCTTTACAATAATGGCAATTTTTTATTTGCTACATTTTTTTAAACATTCAAAAAACAGCAGCTATATTTTAGGACTACTTTTTAGCATGTTGGCTTTTCAAACCAGGTATGCCTCAATAGTAATTTTATTACTTTTTTTATCCATTACTTTTATAAAAATTATAAAAAGTAAAAACTACAAATTGTTGTTTTATTCAGCTGTAATAGTTGTCACTACTTCAATTCCTCATTTTTTACTACGATCCAATGAAAGCTTTAAATTTTTATCTCACCATTTGTTTACCGATTGGAATCCTATTCATTTATTTCAAAATACATTTATAACAGCAGATGGTCTAGGACATTATAAGTTTATAAATTTTATTTTTATTTTTTTCTCTTTTATTCACCCACAATTTTTAGCATTTGGATTAATTATCTTAGTAATATCATTGAAGTATAAATTCAAATTATTTACAGGGAATAAGGTTCAAAACAGGCTGTTTTATTCGCTAATAATTTATGCTTTTTTCTTAGGCGGAATTCCATTTCAAAATAAAAGATACTTACTGGCTTCTTTTCCACTAATTATCTTGTTTTTTTACCCAATTGTGATACAAATATTTTCTGTTTTAAAAACAAACAAATGGCATATAATTGTGATTGTAATTACTCAATTGGGTTTTACTTTATATTTTGGAAAAATGTTTTACCAAAGAAATCAATTAGAACAAACAATGGCTAATGATTTAAGAATTTACTCAGGTAAAACCATATATATATTTGATATGGACATAGCATTAAAAGGGCGTAATGTGCAATTAAATTATCAAAACATTTGGTACAAAGAATACGTAAGTTTTAATAAAGAAGCTTTGGTTTTGGTAAATGGAGCTCAGATAGAAAAACAATGGATTGGCAAAAATCCACTCAATAATTGGAATAAACTAAAGTTACTTGGAAACTTAAAGGTTATAAAATCATATGGTAATGGATGGGACTTATATCAAGTTCAATAAATGATAAAAACAAAAAATAATGGTATAATGCTGCACAAATTATTAAGTATTATCAAGCTTAAAAAGCAAATAAATTCAGATAATTTTATTAAACGAATTCGATCATTGGTGATAGGTGAGGGAATGCTTCAAGATGGAAATATACCATTAATAGAATTTGCAATTAAAAATATGCCCAATTATGGAAGCGTTATTGAAATTGGTTCATATGGTGGATTATCAACTAATTTGATAATTTATTTGATGCAAAAACATAAAAAAAATAACCCCGTGTTTAATTGTGATGCATGGATTTATGAAGGCTTTGACGACCAAATAAATAAAAACATTTTACATATTGATGGAAGGGAAGATGTTTTAAGAGAAGACTATTCTATTTATATGAAAAACGCATTTATAAATGCTACTAAGTTTCTTAGCTTAAATAATTTACCTCATTCTTTTCATTTAAAATCAGATGTGTTTTTTAGTAAATGGAACAAGCAAGAAACAGAAACAGATTTATTTGGCTCTGAAATAAAACTAGGTGGAGAAATTAACTTTGCATACATTGATGGAGGTCATTCGTATGATGTAGTTTTAAATGACTTTGAAAATGTAGCCAATCATTTAGTTATTGATGGGTATATGTTAATTGATGATTCTGCCCCACATTTAAATTTTGGTAGCGCAAAAATTATAGGCAAAATCAAAAAGGATAATCGATTTGTTTTAGTTGCAAAAAAACCAAATCATATGTTTATAAAGAAAAAGCATTAAACTTAACATTCGTTTTTATTGACAACCAATTTGACACATATAGTTTTTATTATACCTGGTTTTGCTAAAAATGAAGCCGATACAACTTGCATGCCTTACTTACAAGTTTACTTTAAAGCGCTTCAAAATCATGGATTCAAAATCAGTATTATTGCCTTACATTATCCGTCTAAAAATGCTGTTTATAAATGGAACAATTGCAATGTTTATTCTTTTGATAAATATGCCAAATGGCAAAAACCTTTGCTTTGGTTAAAAGCAATTAGAACCATTATTTCAATAAATAAAAAGGAACCAATTAGTGTTTTGCACAGTTTTTGGTTGGGCGAGTGTGCTTTGGTTGGTCATTGGGCATCAAAAATTATACCCGTAAAACACTTAAATACTTTAATGGGACAAGATGTATTGGAAGGAAATAAATTTTGTAAAATACTTCCAATAAAAAGTATGAATTTAGTAACGCTTTCTCATTTTCATCAACAAGTATTTTTAAAAAACTATCATATAAAAACACCAATTATCTTTTTTGGAACCAATAAAAAAGATGTGATAAAAAATAAGACCAAAATGATAGATTTTATTGGGGTTGGCTCTCTAATTCCTATAAAAAACTACAGCTTGTTTGTGGAAGTAATTTATGAGTTAAATAAAACCAATTCAGTTTCAGCCGTAATTATTGGAGAAGGTGAAGAATTTAAAATGTTATCTCAAAAAATAAAAGATTTGAATCCCGACCAATCGGGAGAAAATGAAATTAAACTATTGGGTTTGCTCAACAATGAACAAGTTTTGAGTTATTTAGCTCAATCAAAAATATTGTTACACACCAGTAATCACGAAGGATTTGGGATGGTTTTTGCGGAAGCATTGCAACAAGAAGTAATGGTTGTTTCTACTCCAGTTGGTAGTATATTTGAATCTCCAAATGTAATGTTAGCTAATAATAAAAACAACTTGGTAAAGGCATGCCAAACCATGTTAACTAAAACGTATGACCAACAATTTCCTAATCCATTTGACATAGAAAAAACGATTGAAGATTATAAGAATTATTATAAAATATAATGCCATTCTAAAATAACACAAGCATTTTGCCTAAATTTAATAGCCAATAAAAGGCTAAAAACATTGTAAAAGAGAAAATTTTATATAATTATTTGTTTCATAAGAATCTGGGCAACCTATTTTTCCTGATAATTTATTTGATGTGGTTTTTGCAGAATCTGTTTTTGGGGTATTAGAACATGACACATTAATTAACTTAATGCTAGAAACTAAAAGTGTTTTGAAACCAAATGGTATTTTTAAGTAATGATACAATTTGAAAACTATTTACTTCTTTAAATACAATCAAATTAATAAACTAGAACAAAAATCTAATGATTTTACTTCAAAAAAACTTTATAACCTAACTAACCTAGTTCAACTTCTTAAAGAATTTATTTATAGAATAAAGCAGAAACTTTTTCATAAAAAAGATGGCGTTTATTTGGAAAATTACATTTTTATTGAACAATCATTATAAACCAAACAAGAATAAATTGAGTATAATTGTAACGGCATTATGAGTTTTAACTATAAAAATTATTTTTATTTATTTTTTGTGTTTGTTTGTTTAACAATGGTTGCTGATGCTTGTAAAAAAAGCAATGAAACATATTTGAATGATGATAAACTAACCATCAATTTGAAATGGAATAAAGCCTACACCACCGAAACAAAACAAATGGTTGAAACAGGTTTATTGTGGTCGTTCAGTTTTTTGGGTGCTAATTTACCAATGGGAAGTTTCAATGAATCTAAGGTTTGGAATAATGATATTGTTACCATCAACTTTAACAAACTTGGATTCAATATTGAAGCAACAACAGCGCTGTCAAAATTAATTGCTGCTTTTAAACTAAGTGAAGAATATAAAAAAATGGGTGCGATAGACATAGGCAGGTTTATAGCTTTAACACTAAATTCCTCCAATCATTATTATGCTATTACAGGAATTGCAAAAACATTTCATCAATTTAAAACAGGAAAAGTGTTCGACAGCAAACAATTTTTGGCTACCAATTCATCCATTTCATCACACGACAGATTGATTGATTTACCTGATAGCAATAATTTAGATTACAGAAAAGATGCTTATGTTTCGAACGAATGTGAAGGGAAAATAAGTGAAGGAAAAAACAAAATCACTTCGTTTGAAGTAACTGAACAAATGAAAAATGGCCAGTTTAGATATGCTATTTATGATACTTCAGGATATCTTTTAACTGCAGCAAATGGTGCAGCTGGTAAGCCAGCCAAATGTTTGTGGTGTCATGAATCAAATATTCAAACTTTATTTACAAATCAAGTGGATGAGCCAGGTTATTATGGAGCTGAGCAGTTTAAATACATTGTTTCAAGAAACACAATTACACTTAATAATTACAGAAATTCTTTGCAAAGCGATATAGATTTTATTAAAAAACAGGACCACACACAAATTGAACTTTTGTATATTAGTTTTATGGAAACTTCGGCCGAACGTTTATCAAACGAATGGGGAATAAGTGTTACTGAAATACAAACTTTATTAGCTGGAATTCAAACTCATGATCATGATGAATTTACTTTTTTAAAGAATCTTTATTATAGAAACGACATTGAAAAATTTGCTCCATTTTCAAGTTTACGTGCGCCAGATTCTGCACGAGAAACTTCTCTCTACGAACCCAATTTAATTCATTAAAATTCAAAATTCATTTATGAATAAAATAATACTATTTAACCCACGAAGCGCCAATAAAAAATATAGAATTCCTAATTCTATATTACAAGTTGCTGCCTCCATCAATGATCAGTATAGTTGGGTAATTGTTGATGGAAATAGGGAACTAAATCCACATAATAAGCTAACTGAAAGTATAACCAACGAAACAAAATATATTGGGTTTACTGTAATGCCTGGTCCACAGTTAAAACAAGCCATTCCTTTTGCTAAATTACTAAAACAAAAACACCCGCAATTAACCATGATTTGGGGCGGATATTTTGCTTCTAATCAATATAAGTCTGTGCTAGAGTCAGGATATGTAGACTATGTGATTAACGGACCTGGCGATTATGCTTTTCCTGCTTTAATTAAATCGTTAGAAAAAAATTCAACTGTTGACGAAATAGAAAATTTGATTTACATAAAGAATGGACATATTCATAAAACTAAAAAAGCAGAATTAGTAAATTACGATGATTTAAAACCTTTACCATACGATCAATTGGATACCATGTATTCGATTGAAAAATATTTAGGGAAAACATATTTAGGTAATAAAACATTGGCTTATCATAGTAGTTTTGGATGCCCATTTACATGTTCATTTTGTGCTGTGGTTCCTATTTATAATGCCAAATGGAAAGGAAAATGTGCCCAAGGTATTTACGATGATATTCGATTAATGAAGTTAAAATGGGGTGCTGATTCCATCGAATTTCACGACAATAATTTTTTTGTTTCTGAAAAAAGAGTCATTGAGTTTTCAAATTTAATGATGAATGAAAACATGATTTGGTGGGGTGAAGGACGAATAGATACCATTCATAAATACAAAGACGAGACGCTTGCTTTAATGCGAGCTGCGGGTTGCAAAATGATATTTTTTGGTGCCGAAACCGGCAATGATGAAGTGCTAAAAAAAATGGATAAAGGAGGCACTCAAACAGGGAAGCAAATAATTGAATTTGCTGCGCGAATGAAAAAGTTCGATATTATTCCTGAGTACTCTTTTGTATTAGGAACGCCAGCAGATACTGAAGATGAAGTGATGAAACAAATTGATTTTGACATTGACTTTATTAAAAAAATAAAAACAGTAAATCCCGATACTGAAATTATTATTTACGTGTATAGTCCGGTACCAACAGAAGGTTCTGAAATGTATGAAAAAGTATTGGCAAGTGGTTTTAGGTTTCCTCAAAAACTAGAAGATTGGTTGGATGACAAATGGGAGAATTTTGATTTACGCAAAAACCCGTTAACACCATGGCTTACTCCTGCAATGATTGATAAAATCAAAAACTTTGAAACCGTTTTGAATGGATATTATCCAACCGTTTCTGATGTGAGAATGGGTAAAATTAAAAGACGAATTATTAAGCAAATTTCAAAAATTAGGTATCAAAATAATTTATTCAAATATCCTTACGAAATAAAAGCATTACATAAAATTTGGAAATACCGACAACCAGAAATAGAAGGATTTTAATGAAGAAATTTACGAAAAAATTCATTCAATTTACTGTTGGATATTTAATCTTATTATATTTAAAAAAAGATAGATTTTATACATACAAAGAGACCAAAATTCTTGTAAAAAAAGGCGTGTTTCATCCTGCTTTTTTCTTTAGTACTAAGTTTCTTATTAGCGCCATCAAAACGTTTAATTTAACAAATAAAAAAGTATTGGAATTAGGCGCTGGCAGTGGTATTATTTCATTCTATTGTGATAAAAAAGGTGCAATTGTAACATCCAGTGATATTAGTCCAATTGCAATAAATGGGTTGATTGAAAACAATAGAAAATTAAAAGCCAATGTAACCATTATTGAAAGTGATTTGTTCGATAAAATTCCAAATCAAGTGTTTGATTTCATTATCATAAATCCACCTTATTATCCTAAAAAACCTAACAATGACGCTGAAAAAGCTTGGTATTGTGGCGAAAACTTTGAGTATTTCGAAAAACTATTTAAACAAATGAATCCTTATAATAATGGCAATACTATTGTTTTTCTCTCTCTCTCCGAAGATTGTGATTTTAATAAAATTGCAAGTATTGCAAGCAAGAACAATTTTTTGTTAAAAAAGTATTTAAATAAAATGATTCTTTGGGAGCGTAATTTTATTTACAAAGTGATGCCAAAATAACAATTATTACTATTTTCGGCTTTTAAATGAAAATTACCTCTTCTCCCATATTGTTAACGCAACACCATATAAGCATTATCAAAACACTTATTTATTTTGATGTTTTTAGTTATCCTGTTAGTTTCAAGGAACTAAAAGATTTTATGCAAACGCCAATACAAGATGAAAAGTCGTTGTTAGAAGATTTAATACAATTATGCCAAAAGCAATTAATTATTAATTTTGATGGTTATTATACCTTAAAAAACGACAAAAATTTGGTGATTAGAAGATTGGCAGGGAATAAACATGCAGAAAAATATGTACATAAAGCATTTAAAAACGCCAAATTGATTGGCTCATTTCCATATGTTCGTGGTGTTGGCATTTCAGGCTCTTTATCCAAAGGGTATATGGACGAAAGTGGCGATGTTGATTTTTTTATTATTACTGAACCCGAAAGGTTATGGATAGCCAGAACATTATTGATTTTATATAAAAAAATATTTTTGTTAAATAGCAGAAAATATTTCTGTGTAAATTATTTTATTGATACTAACCATCTTGAAATTCCAGAAAAAAACATATTTACTGCAACCGAAATATTAACTCTCATTCCCGCCTATAACCAAAACGTTTTTAAAAGCTTTATTGAAAAAAATAGTTGGGCTCAAAAACATTTGCCTAATAAATTGCCAGTTAAAAACAATATTGAAAACGCATCCAATCATTTTATAAAAAGTAAGGTTGAAAAACTTTTGAACAATAACTCAGGAAGCTATATTGACTCGGTGTTTATGAAACTTACCCTAAAGAAATGGAAAAAGAAATTTAAACACATTGAAGAAACTGATTTTGAGCTTGCCTTGCGTAGCAGAAAATATGTTTCCAAACACCATCCACAAGGCTTTCAACAAAAAGTACTTTTGGCTATTGATAAAAAAATAGAAACATTTGAAATAGAACATAATCTTAAATTGAGCTAAGAATTAAATGACAGATATATTAATTACCCATTCTTATTTTTTAAGATTTGACCCAAAGCAGTGGAAAGCACAACAACCTTATCCACCTTTAGCTACGCTATTTGCTGCTGCTGTTTTATTGAATGAAAAATTCAACTTAACTTTTTACGACATGATGTTTGCCCAAAAGGCAAACGAAATAGAGGCAATAATAGCCGCTAACAAGCCCAAATATTTTGTTATTTACGATGATGGTTTTAACTACTTAACCAAAATGTGCTTAACCAACATGCGCGATGCTGCTTTTGAAATGGCAGCAATTGCCAAAAAGTTTGGCTGTAAAGTTATAGTTTCAAGTTCCGACTCAACCGACCATAGCGCTGATTATTTAAATGCTAATTTTGATTTTGTAATTGTTGGAGAAGGCGAGCAAACCTTAAGCGAATTGGTAAAAGCATTGAACAATAATGTAAATGATTTTTCTGCTATTAACGGATTGCGCTATAAAAATAATAGCACTATAACCGAAACTAATAAAAGAGAAAATTTAAAAGATTTAGATTTATTACCAATGCCAGCATGGCAATTGTTAAATATTGCCCCCTATAAAAATGCTTGGATGAAAAGCAAAGGGTTTTTTTCTATAAATATTGCCACAACACGAGGCTGCCCATACAAATGTAATTGGTGTGCCAAGCCTATTTATGGCAATAGGTATAACTCACGCTCACCTCAAAATGTTGTGAATGAGTTATTGTATTTAAAAACACATTTTAAATTCGACCATATTTGGTTTTGCGATGATATATTTGGTTTAAAACCCAATTGGGTTTCGGAGTTTGCCAATTTGGTTGAATCGAATAATCTAAAACTAAAATATAAAATCCAATCGCGGGTTGATTTATTGTTGGAAGAAAGTTTGGCTACCAATAAAAAAGAAACCCAAATAGAAGCTTTGGCAAGGTCGGGTTGCGATGAAGTGTGGGTAGGAGCGGAGAGTGGCTCGCAAAAAATATTAGATGCCATGGATAAAGGAACTAAAATTGAGCAAATTGCAAAAGCAACTCAATTAATGAAACAACACGAAATAAAACCATGTTTCTTTCTGCAATTTGGCTACATTAACGAAAGGTATGATGATATAAAACTCACCTTGAAAATGTTATTAGAATTAATGCCGCACGATATTGGTATTTCCGTTTCGTACCCATTGCCAGGCACCAAGTTTTACAATACAGTAAAAGAACAAATGATTGGTAAAACCAATTGGACAGATTCTGATGAGTTAGCCATCATGTTTAATGCCACCTATCCAGCAGTGTTTTATAAAAAACTACAACGCTATGTGCATTATAAATTCAGGCAAAAACAGGCTTTTCTTGCATTGATAAATAATGGTAAAATAATTAAAGGCTTAAGTTTAACCTATCGAATTCCTCAAACTTTGTTAGCCTCGTGGAGCATTCAAAAACATGTTAAATAACGCTAGTTTTGATGCTTTAGCCAATAGTTACGATAACAATTTTACCCATAGTATAATTGGCACTTTGCAGCGCAATAAAGTTTGGAAATACTTGGAAGAAAACTTAGATGGCAATAAAGCGATGAATATTCTTGAAATAAATTGTGGCACAGGCGAGGATGCTTTATGGCTTGCAAGCAAAGGCCACCAAGTAATTGCAACTGATATAAGCGAACAAATGATAGAGGTTGCAAAACAAAAAGCCAATATTCAAAAAGTAAATATCAATCCATTGGTTTGTAGTTTTGTTAATTTGGCTACTGATTTAAATGGACAAAAGTTCGATATGATATTCTCAAATTTTGGTGGTTTAAATTGTTCCAATAATCAGGAGTTAACGCAATTAAACATCGATTTTGCTAAATTGTTAAAGCCTAAAGGATTGTTAGTAATGATTTTATTAGGTAAAAAGTGCTTTTTAGAAAACTTATATTTCCTATTGCGGTTTAACTTTAAAAAACTAAACAGACGAAAACAAGCAACAGAAGCCTATTTAAGCCATAATAATTTTATAACCACATGGTATTATAATTATCAAGAAATGGCAAAAATATTCAACCTGTTTCAGTTAAAACAAAAAAAACCAATTGGGTTGTTTATTCCGCCTTCATATTTAGAACCATTGATTCAGAAAAATAAACTATTATTACCCATTATAAAACGGTTAGAAAATGCTATTGGAAACATTAGTTTTTTGACAAATTATAGCGACCATATTTACATAGAAATGAAATTGAAATAATGAAAGTAGTACTTACACATGGATATTTTATAAACGAAGATGCAAAAGAGCAGGAAATTATGCGCCCATATATTCCGCTTGGCATTTTGTACATATCGGCTTGGTTACAAAAACACCAATACGACAATGAAATATTCGATTCTACCTTTCAGAGTTTCGAAAAACAAAAGGTATTTATTTTAGCACATAAACCCAATGTAATTGGGCTTTACACTAATTTAATGACCAAATTAAACGTATTGCGTTTGATGCAGTTTGTTAAAAACGAACCTACATTGACCCATACCAAAATAGTATTGGGTGGTCCTGAAGTTCGTAACCACGTAAAAAACTTTTTAACACATGGTGCCGACTATATTGTGTTGGGTGAAGGAGAAGAAACCATGTTGGAGTTGGTACAATTTTTAGATGGGAAAACCAATAAAACTATTAATGAAATTGAAGGAGTTTCTTTTTTAAATGAACAACAAGAAGTAGTTCAAAATAAAGAAAGACTTAAGATAAAAGAACTATCTGATTTGCCTTTTCCTAATAGAACCAAAGTAAACCTACAGTTGTATTTTGATGCTTGGAAACAAAAACACGGAACCAGTGCCATTTCAATTAATACCATGCGCGGTTGCCCTTACAGTTGTAATTGGTGTAGCAGAGCAGTTTACGGACAAAGTTACAGACGTAGAAGTGCTAAAAATGTAGTTGATGAAATTGAATGGATTCAAAGCAATTATGAAGTAGATTCTGTTTGGTTTGTAGACGATGTGTTTACTGTTAGCCACAAATGGCTTAATGAATTCAACGAAGAGCTGCAAAGTCGCAATATTAAAATGCCTTACGAGTGTATAACCCGAGCCGATAGAATGAACGAAGCGGTAATATTAGATTTAAAATCAAGTGGCTGCTTTAGGGTTTGGATTGGTGCAGAAAGCGGTTCGCAAAAAGTTATTGATTTAATGGATAGGCGGGTAGATGTAAACCAAGTGAGGGAAATGATTCAATTGTCGCAGTTGCATGGAATTCAAGCGGGTACTTTTATTATGGTGGGTTATCCTGGAGAAACCGAAGATGATATTTTTGAAACAGTCAATCATTTAAAAGTATCAAACCCTGATATTTTTACCATAACAGTAGCTTACCCAATTAAAGGAACACCTTTGTACCAAGAAGTAGAAGATAGATTTATAGCCAATTTGCCTTGGGAAACCAGCACAGATAGGGATATTGATTTTAAACGTACCTATTCGCGCAAGTATTATAACTATGCAGTAAGTATGATTGTAAATGAGGTTAATGCCTATAAAGCACAACAAAAAGGCGAAGTATTAAAAATGTCGAAAGCAAAACTAAAAGCAGTTATTCAAAGAGGAAGAATGTATTTAGCAAGATAATTCATAATTTGTTTAAAATTATAAAACCAAAGTTTAACTATTAAAAATAAAATATTTATGAAAAAAGGAATACTTTACTTCACATTATTTTTTAGCTTTTTGTTGGGCAATGCACAAGTTAATCAAACGAATAAACTCTCAGCTAATTTAATGCAATTGCTTGCCAAACCGAATGCTATAAATAGTAGTAATAAAGCCGTTTTATCAAAAATAAAAGGGGAAACTTTTGTTAGTACTTTAATAAAAGTTACTCCTCAAATAAATGAAAAAAGCATTACCCAATTAGGTGCATACATTGGCACAAAAGCGGGTAATATTTGGACCGTTCAAGTTCCAATCTCTCAATTACAAAAGTTTATTGCCATTACCCAAATTGATTATATTCAACTAGACGAACCCATAGCAAGTAATTTAGATGCAGCTATTAAATCGGCAAGGGCAGATTCTGTGCAGAATGGTATCAATTTGCCTTTGGCATATTCAGGTAAAGGTGTGGTTGTGGGAATTATTGATGCGGGTTTTGACTACACACATCCTACTTTTTACGATACATCAGGAACTAATTTACGCATAAAACGCGTTTGGGAACAACACAACGATGGTACGCCTCCAATTGGTTATAATTATGGGAACGAAATAAGCGATAATGCTACCATGTTAGCCAAAGGTTTTGAAGTAAATAGTTTTTCACATGGCACGCACGTGGGCGGAATAGCTGCTGGATCGGGTTATGGAACCAATAAAAAATACCGAGGTTTAGCTTACGAAAGCGATTTAGTAATAGTTGGTATTAAACCTGAAAAAACAGAATGGAAAACCTCTGGAATGGCCAGTATTTTAGATGGTATGAATTATATTTACAACTATGCAAAATCAGTAAATAAACCTGCTGTAGTTAATTTAAGTTGGGGCAATTCTATTGGTCCAAATGACGGCAGTTCCTTATTCAGCCAGGCTTGTAATAATATGGTTGGTGAAGGAAAAATATTTGTTTTATCAGCTGGAAATAATGGCGATGAAAATATTCATATTCAAAAAACATTTACCAATACCGATACTGCTTTACATAGTTTTGTTACTTTCCCAACTATCAATGGCGAAAAGCGCAACTGGATTGATGTTTGGGGCGAAGTGGGTAAGCAATTTTGTTTAAAAATTAGTTTATATAATGGCTCAACAGTGAGCAGTGCAACAACTGATATTTGTTTAAATAATAATACATTAGATACTTTTTTGATAGGCTCAAAAAACGATACCTGCTTTTTAACCATCACTGCTAAAGCCGCTGATTATAATGGCAAGCCACATATTTTAGTAGATGTATTTAGTAAAACAGCAGATAGATTTTGTGTAAGTGTGTTAGGACAAAGCGGTTTGGTGCATATGTGGCAAGGTTTTGTAAACGACTATAATGGTTATTATGGAGAGTTTACTGCAGGCGGTTTCCCATGGGGAACTGCAGGAAATAGCAATTATACTTTAGGCGAAATGGCAAGCACACAATCAGCAATAACTGTGGCGGCTTATGCTTCTAAAATTACATTTAAAAACTTAGCGGGTTCTAACCAAAGTTATTCGGGTTATGCTTTTGTGGGTCAAATTACACCCTTTTCAAGTAAAGGTCCTACGGTGGATGGGAGAATTAAGCCAGATATAACAGCACCAGGAATGACCATTGCTTCTGCTGTTAACTCGTTTGATGTTTCTTATTTATTGGGTGGAAGTAATTATGCGCAAAGTGTTGCCAAGTTTACTTTTGCTAAAAATAATCGTGAATATTATTATGCTGAAGCAAGTGGCACATCTATGTCATCGCCAATGGTTACAGGAATTGTGGCTTTATTGCTGCAAGCAAATCCTAAACTGACTCCAGCATTAATTAAAAACATTATTTTTAAAACAGCCATTACCGATATTTATACCAAACAACCTGTTGATTCAAGCAGATGGGGTGCGGGTAAAATTAATGCTTATGCTGCTATTAAGCTCACCATTGCTACTATTGGAGTAACCGAACAAAAGTTTACTCAAACCCAAATTAATTTATTTCCAAATCCTACTTCGGGCAGTTTTCAGTTGTATTGCGAAGCAATCCAAAACAATGATTTGCAAGTAACCATTACCGATATTATGGGCAAAACCATTCAACAACATAATTGGAATGCAAGTGCTTCGAATAATACCCTTACCATTGATTTAGGAGACGAAAACAAAGGAGTTTATTTTGTGAGTATTGGCAATGGTTTTAGCAACGAGGTGCGCAAAGTATTGGTTTATTAACGATGTTTTTTTAAACAAGAAATTTTTAAACAACTAATACTTTATTCCCAATCTCTGGTAAACAAAGCCTAAAAGCCAAGCTGGTCCAATCAATAAAAACTGCAAATCTTTAATAAAAGAAGGTTTTTTGCCTTCTATTTTGTGTCCGTAAAATTGGCCTAACCAAGCCAATACAAAAATGCCCAATGCTGTTTTCCAAAGCGCAATTGGTAAATGGCTTAATGCAATGGCTCCTAAAAAACAAACAATGTAAAATAACAATAAACCAATTGCAATTTTTGGTGAAAGGCGCGCATAAAATACAGTTGCAAAAATCATGAGTACACCCGCTAGGTTCAAAATTCCTGCTACAGGAACTAACGAAAATAAGCATACAATACTAAAAAATATACTTGGCACACATATCCAATGTATTAATTTATTAGTCGGATTTTGGTGACTTTCGCCATATTCGTTAAACCAATCTTGTATTGTTTTTTCAGACATAGTATTTTAGAGTATTTAAATACAATTATAGAATTTTTCTTGAATTGATTTAAAAAAGAAATAAAACCACTATTCTATTAGTTGAATAAGGAATAACGATTAACACAAAAGCCCGAATTTAAACTCGGGCTTTTAACAATCGTCTATTTTACTTAAAAGCCACTTCGACTTCGCTCAGTGACCCAAGGTCTAAATATCAAATTTAATTCCTTGTGCCAATGGCAATTCTTTACCGTAGTTAATGGTGTTGGTTTGTCTGCGCATGTAGGCTTTCCAACTGTCGCTGCCACTTTCGCGTCCTCCTCCTGTTTCTTTTTCGCCACCAAATGCACCACCAATTTCAGCACCACTGGTTCCAATATTCACGTTTGCTATTCCGCAATCGCTACCCCAATGCGCTAAAAACGCTTCTGCTTCTTGCAAATTATCGGTAAATACACTTGAACTTAAACCTTGTTTTACTCCATTTTGCAAAGCAATTGCCTCTTCAAAATTGGTGTATTTCATAATATACAGAATGGGTGCAAAAGTTTCGTGTTGTACTATTTTATAGTGGTTTTCTGCTTCGCAAATGGTTGGTTTTACATAACAACCACTTTCGTAACCTTCTCCTGTCATTACTTCAGCACCGCATAACACTTTTCCGCCTTCGGCTTTTAATTGTTCTATTGAATTTAAATAAGCAGCCACTGCATCTTTATCAATTAATGGTCCTACTAAACTGCTGCCAAGCGGATTGCCAATGGTTAATTGCGCATAAGCTTTTACTAGTTTTTCTTTTACTTTATCGTAAATACTTTCGTGAATAATTAACCTACGAGTTGTAGTGCAACGTTGGCCTGCAGTTCCTACAGCTCCAAAAACCACGCCTACCATGGCTAAATCTAAGTTAGCAGCTGGAGTTAAAATTATGGCATTGTTTCCGCCTAATTCTAATAATGCTTTTCCAAAACGTTGGGCAACCGTAGCGCCAACTATTCTTCCCATACGGGTAGAACCAGTGGCTGAAATTAACGGAACACGTTCGTCTTTGCTCATTAATTCACCTACTTTATAATCGCCATTTACCATGCAGAAAATTCCTTCAGGTAAATTATTTTCCTTTAAAATTTTTGCCATTAATAATTGGCAAGCAATTCCTGAAAGCGGTGTTTTTTCCGATGGTTTCCAAATACACACATCTCCACAAACAGCGGCTAACATGCTGTTCCAACTCCAAACTGCTACAGGGAAATTAAACGCTGAAATAATTCCAACTATTCCAAGCGGATGGTATTGGTCGTACATTCTGTGGTTTGGTCTTTCACTGTGCATGGTTGAACCTGTTAATTGACGACTTAATCCCACCGCAAAATCGCAAATGTCAATCATTTCTTGCACCTCACCCAAACCTTCTTGCAGGCTTTTACCCATTTCGTAACTTACTAATTGACCAAGCGGTTGCTTGTATTCACGCAATAAATTTCCGTATTGTCGCACTATTTCGCCACGCTTTGGCGATGGAACTTTTCGCCATACTTTAAATGCTTCTTCAGCAGTTTTTACAACTTGGTTGTATTCTTCTTCTGTAGTAAATTTTATTTTACCAATTAGTTTTCCATCTACAGGAGAGAAAATTTCTTTTACTTCTGCATTGCTTGCAGCAAAATGGTTTTGACCGGTAGAAGTTCCTTCGTTTATTTCTTTTAAGTTTAACGATGTTAAAAAATCAAGAGAAAATGTTTGTGTTGCGCTCATGTTAGTTCTTAGTTTGTTAGTTTATAGTACTTAGTTTTTTATTCCGTTGGCTAAAGCCTCACTATTGTTATCGGCACACCTATTCATCTTTTATTATTTATTTGCTATTTTCTATTGTCTATGGACTATCGACCAATTACAATTTAGCTTCCTTAATAATTTTTACAGGGTTTAATGCGTTCAAATTTAATATAAAACTTGCTCTTTCAAATGGGTGGTATAAATTATTAAATTCCCAAGCAGCAATTACATCAGCCGAGGCAAAAACGGGCAAATAGAGTTGAAAAATATTTTTAGCTATAGAAATGTAAACGCCACCACTATATGATAAAGTGGATTCGAGACTTGTTGTTCCGGTTTGGGGCGAATTGGATGATTTTTCCCAAAACACCACATCAGTATAAAAGCCAATGGGTAATTTAAAAGGAAACGGAATGGTTAAATTAGCAGAAGTAAGCCAAGTGCTGCTACTACCAATGCCAACAAAATTCCTGAAACCAGCATCGCGGTTAATAACTTGGCGGGCTAATAATGTTTGTTGTTGGTTTTGTTCAGCTCTTCCAAACATGGCTTCGTCATAAAAGTAATCAAAATTTCCAGTAGTTCCACCTGCTTGAAAATAACTTCTACTTTGGCTATTATCGGTATATTTATTATAGCTTTTATTATCTAAAAATGTTCCTGCAAATAAGCGAATGGTTGCTGTTTTTCCTTTGTCGTTATATAAAATTCCTTGTGTAAAATCGGCACTTATTCTTCCAAAAGTGTAGTTTATGGTACCTATTTGTAAATTCACGTTTGCACTGCTAGGAAATGTTTTCAAATCGTGTTTAAATTTATGAGTAATATCGAAAGCTGAAATTGATTGATTGTCCCAATTGTTAAAGTAACCACTGTTTTGTTTGTTTTCTAAAACAGTTACATGTCGCAGTTTTAAAACATTACTAAACAGACTTCTATCATTTTTTTGTTTAAAATGAAGTTCAATAAATGGAGCAAATTTTTCGTAAGTAGTATTCATAGAATAATCATAATCAATTCCATTTATTCTAATTCCATTTTGAATCAACCCAAAGGTTGCAAACCGAGCCATGTTTACACCAATTTTTACTTTTTTATATGTACCGTCATGTTTTGGGAAAATGTTTTTTGCCAAGTTTAAATAACCGTTCCAATCATTTGTTGTAAAGCTATATAAAGGCGTAAAACTTATTTCAGCTTTTGGCAATGGAAATACATCGTTGCTTAAATGTACGCCTAACATACTGTGGTTATAATTGTTCCAAGCATAAAGTGGAATACAAAATATTTGTCTTTTACTGGGGTTTTCTAAAGCGGGTAAAAAACGAATGGTGTAAGGTTTTTTCAACGAATTGTTTTGTCGGTAAAGGTCAATGGAATTAGTTTTTTGGTCAATAACTATATTTTGAAATTCGAAATTCGAAATTCGAAATTCGAATTTTTTCGTTCCTTCAAATCCTTCACTCAAAAGTGTGTTGTTGTTATTATCAGAAACATTAAAAGGAACTCTTAAACCTGTTTTATTTCTAATTGAAATACTATCTTTTGTATGACCAATAATTTTATAATCCATTTTTTGAGTAGAACCCAAAACACTATCAAAAAACCAACTTAAATCTTTACCTGTAAAAGTTTCAGCATGGTATTTAAAATCGTTTGGAAGCGGATGTTTAAATTTCCATTTTTCGTAATAAGCTTGCATCATGGAATCAAATTTATTATTACCTAAATAATTTTGAAGCATATAAAAACTCAATGGGTTTTTGGCGTAAATTATGGCACCATAATTAAAATCGGTATAAGTGGTAGAAGCTAAATTACCAGCTTGGTCTTCATTTTTTCTTGCAGCAATAGCATACAATAAACGTGCTTGTCCAAATCCCTCCATATCTAAATTAAACAAGTCTTTTACAATGTCTTTTTTCAAACCTTTTCTGGAACTATTATCTATTTGTTCTTGCGAACACCTGTTTTCATAATAAGTATTTAAGCTTTCGTCCATCCAAGGATGATCACGCTCGTTGCTCCCTAAAATGCCATAAAACCAATTGTGCCCAACTTCGTGAATAATGGTGGTTCTGTCTATGCTTCCACAATTGGTAATGGTTGGGTATTCCATTCCGCCTCCAGCTTCCAGAGGCGTTATCACTACTTGTGCTAAATTGTAAGGATAATTACCAATATGGTCTGAGTAATATTTTATGCCTTCATTTATAAAGCCAATTCCATTATTGTTTATTTTTTTTGCAAATAACCAAGTTTCAATTGTTTTGCCATTTTGTAAAGAAACCTCGCCTTTTTTTACGTTGAATTCTTTACTGGCAAACCAAGCAAAATCGTGAACGGAATCCTGAATATATCGCAATGTTTTAAACTCATTACTTGAAATAGGTGGAACTTCATATTCTACAGCAGGCTTGGTAGCCAATGTATTTAAAAAGAGTTTTTCATCCTCATTTTGTAAATTGCCGGTGGCAGCCACTACATAGTTTTTAGGAACAGTAATGCTTACATCAAAACTACCAAACTCGCTGTAAAACTCACCTTGGTCTAAATATGGAATAGGGTTCCAACCGTTCACATCAAAAACAGCTGGCTTAGGAAACCATTGAGTAATACAATACAATTGTTTTTCGTGGCCTATACGACTGAAAACCTTTGGTAATAGTACATAAAAAGGAGTGCTTAAGGATATTTTATCTCCTGTTTTTAGAGGTTGATTTAAAGTTATTAAGGCAATATCAATATCGTTGGTTAAATTCCATTTTACAGCAATATTATTTACTAAAAAATTTAAGCTATCAATACTTCCTAGTTCTTCGGGTTTGGCAAAATAAAAATCGGTTTTACCGTTTTCTAAATGTTGTTTTGCAAATGCAGTATTTCTGTTTTTATATGCATTGGGCCATAAATGCATATAAAGTTCAGTTAGTTCATTGGGCGAATTATTGGTATAAACCATGCTAATATTGCCTTTTAATACATTGTTTGCATCATCAAGCGTAACATTTATTTTGTATGAAACATGTTGCTGCCACGAAGCTTGGGTTAGTATTTTGGCTCTTTGCTGTCCAAATAACAGGGTAGCAAATAAAAGAAGGATTACAAATAAAAAAGATTTTTTCATTTTTGAAATATTTTGTTTTTAACAAGTGTTCAAATATTTGTAAAATATCTGACCTTAAAAAGACCATTTAAATAATTTATGAACTTATATTTGTATAACCAATTTAGAATTTACGTATGATGGATGGTGAAGATTATTTAAGCGAGGACGTAAGCAACGATGTACAACGTTACGAAAAAATGCTCCGTAATAAAACTACAGAATATTTTGAAGCTGAAAGCCTAGAAGAAATTATAGATTATTATATTCAAACCAATAAGCTAAAAAAAGCATTTGCAACAGTAAATTATGCTTTAAATATTTATCAGTCTCACTCCGAATTTACATTACAAAAAGCCGAAATTTATATTTTAGGAGAAAGGTATGAAAATGCATTACTAGAACTTGAAAAAGTAGAACGTTACGAACCTTTTAATACCGATTTGTATTTATTGAAAGGAGAAACATTTTTAAATTTAAAACAATTTAACGATGCAGAATTATGTTTTAACCTTGCTTTAAACTATACTGACGAAAGATTAGACATGCTTTTTGAAATTGCATATGTTTACGAAGATTCTGATATGTTTAGTAAAGCAATTGAATATTTTACCATATTAATTGATGAGTTCCCTTTAATTGACCAATCGTACTATGAAATAGGTCATTGTTTTAACCAGTTGGGCGAATACGAAAAGGCAATTTATTTTTATAAAAAACTAATTGATAACGACCCTTACAGTACAACAGCTTGGTATAACTTAGGCATTATTTATTACAAAACCGATAGATTTGAAGAAGCTCTTGATGCTTATGAATATTGCTTGGCAATAGATGAAGAATTTACTGCTGCTAAGTTTAATAAAGCCAATGTATTGGTAGAACTAGAAAGATATGACGAAGCAATAAAGGAATATAAAAGCGGTATAGAAGAAGATGGTGTGGATAGCATTACTTATTGCAACCTAGGCGGGTGTTATGAAAGAATGGATAGGCTAGAAGATGCTCGCGAAAACTACAAGCACGCTACTGATTTAAATCCAAATATTGCTGAAGCGTGGTTTGGAATAGGACTAACCTACGAAAAAGAAAATAAAAACAAAGAAGCGCTGCCCTTTTACCTAAGGGCCAGTATGCTTGATCCTGAAAACACAGAATATTTGTTGGTTCTTGGTGAAACACAATATAGACTTAATCAAATAGAAAACTGTGAAGAAACGTATGCAAAACTGGTTGAATTAGATACAACAATGATGGAAGCGTGGCTTGATTGGAGTTTTGTTAAATACAGTCAAGAAAATGTAAAAGATGCAAGCGAAATGTTAATGGAGGCTTTAAAAACCAACTACGATTGCCATCAGTTTCATTACAGATTGGTTTGTTATTTATACGAACTAGGAAAAATAGAAGAGGCCAAAAAGCATTTGGAAATAGGTCTTTTACTTAAATTTGAAGATTATTTTTTAATGTACGAAATTGTTCCTCGTTTAATAGAAAGTGCAGCCTTAACTGAAATAATAGAAAGTTATAGGAATAATTAAAAAGTTGAATTTTCCACTTTATTTATTACATCCCAGCTGTGGTCGCCTAGTAATTTAACACTTGCCACATATTTTCCAGTAGGTTTACTTCTGCCCCACTCTGTGGGCCCTATTAACGATAATTTATAATATTCATCTTTTTCGTACAAATGATAAATTTGGTTAATCGTTGGAGTAAACTTTAAATCGCTTTGATAAATTTGCTCTGAAATTTTAAGACGGGCTTCTATTTCACGCACTTGTGAAACAATTAAATCGGCTTGTTTTTTTAACAATGCAATTTCTTGGTTTGCATAGTGATGCATTGCTTCAACAGCGTTGGCCTTTATTTTATTTTTATCCTCAGGGCGAATTACAGGCGAACTTACGCTCATTGGTATTGGCGACAAGTTTGCAGCTCCAGTATAGTATTCTGTTTCGGTATTTTTATCAGTCATTTAATAAGTATAAAGCAAAAATAAGTATTTATGTTTTAATACTACAAAAATCATTTAATACTTATGATAAATTTTTTTTAAGTAAAAAACCCGTTCTAATAACTCTCCTATTGGTATTTACCTCTTTAAAAATAGTTTAACAACTATTTAACTTAGGTATTAACATCATTTTATAAATTACAAAAATCCGTTTCCCTTAACCTTAATCTTTCCTATATTTGCACAGTATATTTTTATGACAGAAAGAAAAGTAAGGGTAAGGTTTGCTCCCAGTCCAACCGGAGCATTGCATATAGGCGGAGTTAGAACGGCTTTGTATAATTATTTATTTGCAAAAAAACATGGAGGTGATTTTATTTTGCGAATAGAAGATACCGACCAAGGAAGGTTTGTGCCCGGGGCAGAGCAATACATTATAGAAAGTTTAAAATGGGTAGGCATTGAGCCCAATGAAGGAGTTGGTTTTGGAGAAGGAATATATGCACCATACAAACAAAGCGAACGAAAAGCAATGTATAAACAATATGTTGACCAACTGTTAAACGATGGCTATGCATATTATGCTTTTGATACTGCCGAAGAACTAGATGCCATGCGCGAAAGATTAAAAGCTTCGAATGTTGACTCAAAGTATGATGCCATTACGCGAACTACTATGATTAACAGCTTAACATTGCCAGAAGACGAAACAAAACGAAGACTTGAAAATGGCGATGCTTACGTGGTTAGAATAAAATTACCAAGAAAAGAAGAAGTTAAATTTCACGATGAAATAAGGGGTTGGGTACATGTAAATACCTCCACTATGGATGATAAGGTTTTATATAAATCTGATGGAATGCCAACTTACCACATGGCAAATATTGTTGATGATTATAGCATGCAAATTACTCATGTAATTCGTGGAGAGGAATGGTTGCCATCAGCACCACTTCATGTGCTTTTATACCGCTATTTAGGTTGGGAAAGTATAATGCCAAAGTTTGCCCACTTGCCTTTATTATTAAAACCCGATGGAAATGGAAAATTAAGCAAAAGAGATGGTGATAAATTGGGTTTCCCAGTATTTCCATTAGAGTGGAAAGATCCCAATACCGGAGAAGTTTCGAGCGGATACAAACAAAGTGGTTATTTGCCCGAAGCAGTTATAAATTTATTGGCATTTTTGGGTTGGAATCCGGGCACACATCAAGAATTATTTACTTTGCCTGAATTAGTAGAGGCATTTACATTAGACAGAGTAAGTAAACACGGTGCTAAATTCGATCAAAACAAAGCCAAATGGTATAACCAACAGTATATTAGAAAAGTAGATAATAAAATATTGGTTGAAGAATTGCAAAAGCAATTGGAGTTTTATAACATAAAAGCAGTGGAAAAATACATAGAAAAAGTATGTGCTTTGGTTAAAGAAAAAATTAGCTTTGTAAAAGAACTTTGGGACTATAGCAATTATTTTTTTGTAGAACCCAGTGTGTATGACGAAACGGTTATTAAAAAACGATGGAATGAAAAATCGCCTTTGGTTTTAAACGACTTAATAGAACTTTTAATAGGAACTACTAACTTTACACATGCCAATATAGAAACGGCTTACAACCATGCGTTAGATAGAAACGAGGTGACAAGTAAAGATTTTTTACAAATGTTTAGGGTTTGCTTAACAGGAGTTGCAGGTGGGCCGCCCATTTTTGAAATGGCTGAATTGTTTGGCAAAGAATCAACTATAAATAGGTTAGAAAACGCCAAAAAAAGAATAAAATAATATCGTTATGAAAAAGAATTTTGTATTACTTTTTGTTTCAACAATGCTTTTGTTTGCCTGTGGCAATAACAATTATTTTGACAGATGGCCAGGCCAAAAACTCAACTCTTTTCCTGCCGAAATGCAAGGGAACTACAAGTTAAATGTTGGATTTTTTTCTGATATTTTTTCGAAAAAAAAAGACAGTATTTTATTTTTAACTATTGATGAAAATAGTATTCACGAAATAAATAAAGACGTGAACTTTGAAAATTTATTGAGCGATAGTTTGGTACTTTCTAAGCTTGGAAAATATTATATAATCAGCTCAAAAAAAACGGATAATAACGGATATTGGACCATTGGGTATTTTACAATGGTAAAAGGAGGAATGAATTACAGTCCGTATTTAGGAGTTGATAAAGTGAAGGAAGATAATTTGGCGAAATATTTAAATTTGGTTGCTACCTACAAAACAGGAAAAACTTTGGTAAATGCATTGCCTTTAAAGGACAGACAAGTTTTTTATTCAACAAGTTCTGATACCATAAAATATTATGAAATGGATGATACTCCTTTTTTAGAATTTTTAGAAAACGAAAAGGCCCAAACCATTATTAAGTTTAATAAAATTTACCCTAAAAAGAAAAAGAAATAAATGCAAAGACCAGTTAGAGTTTTAGTGGCTAAAGTAGGATTAGATGGCCACGACAGAGGGGCTAAAGTAATTGCAACTGCCCTTCGCGATGCGGGTATGGAAGTTATATATACAGGCTTGCGCCAAACGCCCGAAATGGTTGTTCAAGCAGCTTTGCAAGAAGATGTTGATGCAATAGGAGTAAGTATTCTTTCAGGGGCGCACAATACTGTTTTTCCAAAATTGCTACACTTAATGAAACAAGAAGGAATGAACGATGTGTTATTAACTGGTGGCGGAATTATTCCAAACGAAGACATTGAAGAATTAACAAAATTAGGTGTTGGAAAACTATTTACACCCGGCACACACACCCACGAAATAGCCGAATACATTAAAGAATGGGTAAAAACAAATAGGAGTTTTTAAGGTAGAATTTAACAAATAGTTACCCGTCTGACGCCATGGCACCGCAAAGGCTTTTTAATCGTCTGACGGAAGTTGACTTTTTTGTCCTCGGTTGGTTGCCGATAGCTATCGGTACTCACCAATCGTAAAATTTCTTTCAATCCGTCTGACGCCTTGGCACCGCAATGGCTTTCTAAGCGTCTGACGGAAGTTGACTTTTTTGTCCTCGGTTGGTTACCGATTGCTATCTGTACTCACCAATCGTAAAATTTCTTTCAATCCGTCTGACGCCTTGGCAGCGCAAAGGCTTTTTAAGCGTCTGACGGAAGTGGCAAAACTATACGGTTTAAAAACAGGATAGGTTTTAATAAACTAATAGCCAATTATTTTTCTGCCTTTTTCTACTATTTCAGCTTTCTTTTCTACTTCCACTTTCATTTTGTCCTTATATTCTTGAAGTGTAATTGCTATAGTTTCATTGTTTGTACCCAGTATTTGTGCAGCTAAAATTCCAGCATTTTTTGCATTGTTTATAGCAACTGTCGCCACAGGTACTCCAGCAGGCATTTGAACAATAGAGAGCAATGAATCTAATCCATCCATGGTTTTTAGTTTTACAGGCACTCCAATTACAGGCAAAGTAGTAATACTTGCCACCATTCCTGGTAAGTGAGCTGCACCACCCGCACCAGCAATAATTACTTTTATTCCCCTTCCTTTTGCTTCTTTGGCAAAAGTAAACATGCGCTCAGGAGTTCTGTGGGCCGAAACTACGGTAATTTCGTATGCTATTTTAAAATCATCTAAAATATTGGCAGCTTCTTTCATTACTTCCAAATCGCTATCGCTACCCATAATTATTGCTATTTCTTTCATTTTATTTAATTTTAAGCAAACATAAAAAAAGCTGCTCAAAAAGCAGCTTTTATATTTAACTATTATTAGTTTCCTTTAAAATTCGCAGGTCTGCGTTCTAAAAAGGCTTTGGTTCCTTCTATAAAATCTTCGCTGCCAAAAAAGTTTCCAAACTCGTTTATTTCCACATTATTTCCATCGGCACGCTTTTCGTAATAAGCATTAACACAGCGTATAACACTCGCAATTGCCAAAGGCGACTTGGTTTTTACTTTTTCTAAAATTTCTTCACACTTCGCAATTAAATTATCTTGCGGAACAACATGGTTAACCAAACCTAATTGCAATGCAGTTTGAGCATCAATCATATCAGCAGTCATTAAAAACTCCAACGCGCGTCCGCGGCCAATTAATTGAGCCAAACGTTGTGTTCCAGCATAACCAGGTGTTATTCCTAGGTTTACTTCAGGCTGCCCAAACTTAGCGTTTTCGGCTGCTATGCGTAAGTGGCAACTCATGGCCAATTCGTTTCCACCTCCTAATGCAAAACCATTAATGGCAGCTATAACCGGCTTTGGGCAATTTTCAATGGCACGCAATACTGCATGGCCTTCGGCACTCATTTTGGTTCCTTCTTCTACATTAAACTCAGCAAACTCGGCTATATCAGCTCCAGCAGCAAAAGCTTTTTTACCACTTCCTGTTAATATTACTCCCCTTACCTCAGCGCTATCATAAATACTTATCACCGCATTTTTTATATCGGTAAGTGTTTGAATACTTAATGCATTTAATTTTGATTCGCGGTTAATGGTTATGTAAAAAATATTGTTTTTTACTTCTGTTAAAATGGTTTGATACATATTTTGAGTTTGCATTCTTATTTTTTAAAAATTTTGCGTGCAACAATAATGATTTTGATTAAAAAGGAAGTAATTTATTTAAAAAATTAATACACACTTTTTAAATACACGCTACTTAACCAAAAACGCACTTATCCTTTTCTTTAAATCTTCATCTTTTAAAGTAACAATTGCTTTTTCAAGAAAGGCTTTATCGGCTTGTACGTTTTTTTTGTAATTTAAAAACGAAGGACTATTTACTGAACAACTATAACGCAAATATATTAACTCAGGGCTATTTGGTTGCAATTCAATGGCTTTTTCAAGGTCAGTTTTTCCAGCATTAAAGCTGTTTAGTTTGTTTAATGGATTAAAATAATGTTTTGCTAAAATCATTTTTAAAGCACCTTTATAACCTCTTTCTAAAGGAGTAATATTGGTTTTTAATTCTAAAGTAGCTACCATTTTTTCGGCTAAAGCTTTATTGTTTATTGCTTTTTCGTACTGATTTCTAAAATCAACGTCAGCAAAAATTAGTTTTGAAGTAAACAAAATAAAGAATAATAGGAAAACTGGTTTGAACATATTTTGTATTTAAACATAAATATAAAACTACAACAAATTAAAACTATGGCGAAAATATGAACCAAAAAACAAAGCATATTTCTTTTTATCAGAAATTCGAACTCTGTTCTCCATAATTGATTCTGCAGGCAAATCCATAATTTTACTTAATAACTGTGAGTAATAAATATAAGCTACATAAACACCAAAACGAGCATCTTTAGGAAGTTTTTTTATTCCTTCATAGCCCATTTTAAAATCGTTTAAAATGTCATCTTCTATTTCCTCTTTTGTTTCTGTGTTAAAACCATTTGAACGCAATTGAGGAAAATAAACTCTGCCAAGTGCTTCAGAATCTGCTTTAAAATCGCGCAAGAAGTTTATTTTTTGAAAAGCCGATCCTAATTTCATGGCATAAGGTTTTAACTCTTCGTATACGGTTTTGTTTCCTTCGGTAAAAACACTTAAACACATTAAACCAACTACTTCGGCCGAGCCTAATATGTATTCTTCATATTTTAATTGGTCGTATTGGCTTTTTTCTAAATCCATTTCCATACTTTTTAAAAAAGTTTCAATGGTCCAATGGTCAATATTGTATTTATTTACAACGTCTTGAAATGAATTTAATATTGGATTTAAACTAATTTTTTGTTCAATGGCTTTATAAGTGTCAATTTTAAAATCGGATAATAGTTGTTTTTTATCAAAATTATGAAAAGAGTCTACTATTTCATCAGCCAAACGCACGAAACCATACACCCCATAAATTGGGTCGTGGAAACGGTTTGCCAAAAATTTAATTCCCATTGAAAAGGAAGTACTGTATGTTTTGGTTACCAATTTGCTGCTCATTCGAGAAACATTATCGAACAATAGTTTCATAGGGTAGAAATACTTTTAATACACAATTATAAGGATTTTTAAATAAAAAAGTTTTAATCATTCGCTAAAAAATCTTTTACAATTAAATTAGCAGCCACATTGCCGCTAATAATACTTGGCGGAACTCCTGGCCCAGGAACTGTTAACTGACCTGCAAAATACAAATTATTCAATTTATTACTTTTAATTCGGGGTTTTAAAATGGCAGTTTGGGTTAATGTATTTGCTAAACCATAAGCATTTCCTTTGTACGAAAAATAGTCAGACTTAAAATCGTTGATACCAAAACTGCGTTTGTAAACCACATTTTCTTTAATACTTTGTCCTGTAAATTTCTCTAAACGTTCCATCATCATATCAAAGTAAAGTTCACGTTTTTCCTCCGAATCGTCAGTTAACTCGGTAGAGATTGGCACCAACAAAAATAAATTTTCGTGTCCATGTGGAGCAGCTGTATCATCGGTTTTTGAAGTAACAGAAGCATAAAACAATGGGTTTTCTGGCCATTTAATATTGGTATAAATTTCATCAGCATGTTTGTTAAAATCAGTATCAAAAAATAAATTGTGGTGTAACAAACCGTCAATTTTTTTATTTAATCCCACATAATATAAAACACAACTAGGAGCTAATTTTCTATCGTTCCAATATTTTGGAGAATATTGTTTGTCTTTGTCATTTAGTAAATTTTGTTCAATGTGGTTATAATCACCTGCTGCAACAACTACATCGGTTTCAAAAGTTTCATTTTCGGTTTCAACCGATACCACTTTGCCATTTAAAGAGTTAAATTTTTTAACTGTCGCATTTAGCTTGAACGTAACACCTTGTTGCTTTGCAATACTTTCAAAGGCTTCAACAAATTTAAACATCCCACCATTCGGATACCAAGTTCCTAGGCTCATATCTGCATAATTCATTAAACTATACAAAGCAGGAGTATTGCTTGCCAAAGCACCCAAAAACAAAACGGGAAACTCCAATAGTTCAACTAAAAAAGGATGGGTAACAAATTGGCTAATATGCTTTTTCATACTAGTGAGCACATCCATTTTTAAAAGCCCGTTTAGCAACCTTATGTCTGCGTATTCAAACAAACTTAAACTTGGTTTATAAACTAAATCGTTAATACCAACTTCGTATTTATAAGCAGCCTCTTTTAAAAACTTTTGCAATTTTTTACTGCTTCCGGGTTCAAAACGTTCAAAAAGCGCTTCAATTCCAGGCATATCAGCAGGAATGTCAATACCTTCACCATTTTTCCAAATTACTTTGTAGCTAGGGTCTAACCTTATTAATTCATAGAAATCGGAAGTGGTTTTACCAAAATCGTTGTAAAACTTTTCAAACACATCGGGCATCCAATACCAACTAGGACCCATATCAAAAGTAAAACCATCGGATTTAAACTGACGGGCTCGCCCACCAACAGAACTATTTTTTTCAATAATTGTAACCGAAAATCCTGCTTTAGCTAGGTACGAAGCCGCACTCATTCCTGCAATTCCTGCGCCTATAACTACCGCTTTTTTATTTTTAATTGTCAAAATATTTAATCCTAATTTATTTTAAATAACTATTAGTAAAGGAAAAGGTTTTTTTTCAATTTTCAAGAATTTTTAAAAATTATTATTAAATAAAATATCTTGCGCCTAAGATACAAAACTTTACAATGGAAAAATATGAATTGAATAACAAAAAAGTTATAAACTCTTGGGCAATGTACGATTGGGCCAACTCGGTTTTTTCTTTAACAATAGCAACTGCTATTTTTCCAATTTATTTTAATAAAATGTGCAAAGTGGCCTCCGAATCGGCTGGTTTAACAGAAACAATTGATGGAAAGGTGCATTATTTTTTAAATTTTTTAGGTTTAAAAATTGCTGGAGCAGAATTGTATTCTTTTGTAGTTTCAGCAGGGTTTTTAATAGTAGCATTTTTAAGTCCGATACTTTCTGGCATAGCCGATTTTAAACAAAACAAGAAATTTTTTTTAAAAACATTTTGTTATATTGGTTCTGTTAGTTGTATAGGTATGTATTTTTTTACAGCAAATACTATTGGCTTAGGTGTTGTTTTATTTTTAATTAGTCTTGTTGGATTTGCTGGGAGTTTGGTTTTTTATAATGCATTTTTACCCGAAATAGCAAGTGAAGACATGCTTGACAAGGTAAGTGCCAAAGGCTTTTCAATGGGATATATTGGCTGTGTGATTTTATTAATAATAAACTTAATTACTATAATGGCTCCTCATTTATTTTTTCCTATAAATAGTAAAGTAATAGAACTAATGACGAGTAACACCTCTCTCACATTAGAAATGGCAAACGAACAAGCCATAAGTTATTATGCAGGAATTGCCACACGGTTATCATTTGTGTCTGTTGGTTTATGGTGGGCGGGCTTTGCACAAATAATGTTTAAAAATGTACCAGAAATTCGTTCCAACAAAACCCACAGTGGCAATATTTTAAAAAAAGGTTTTAACGAATTACAAAAAGTAGGAATTGAAATAAAAAAAACACCCATTATATTAAAATACTTATTGGGCTTTTTCTTTACTAGTATGGGTTTACAAACGGTTATGTATGTAGCCAGTTTATATGGCGAAGAGGAATTACACCTTGATACAGTTGTATTAATAGGAACTATTTTAGTAATACAATTAATAGCTATTTTAGGAGCTTGGGCTTTTTCTAGGTTATCGAGTATTATAGGCAATATTTACACGCTAATAATTAATATAGTAATTTGGATAGTAATTTGTTTTTTGGCTTACACCATAAAAAACACACCTGAATATTTCAATATTTTTGGTAACCAAGTTAAAAAAGTAGTCGTACATTTTATGGGTTTAGGAGTTTTGGTAGGGTTGGTTATGGGTGGCATTCAGTCAATGTTTAGAAGTACTTACGCCAAACTAATTCCTGAAAAAACCCACGACCATGCTTCTTACTTTAGCTTTTTTGATGTAAGTGAAAAGGTGGCAATTGTTTTAGGTACTTTTAGTTATGGTTTGCTTAATAGAATAACCCTTAATATGAGGTTTTCGGTATTGGCATTAGCTACCTATTTTGTTATAGGTTTAGTGTTTATTGTTCAAATAAAAAATTTTAAAAGCTATAACCAAAAGTAAAAAACACGATATTATTTTATAAAATGAAAATAGACTTATTTATTCCATGTTTTATAGATCAATTTAATCCGCAAACAGGATTTAATATGGTAAAAGTATTGGAAAAAGCGGGGTGTAAGGTTAACTATAATGTGGAACAAACTTGTTGCGGTTTGCCTGCTTTTAATGCCGGGCAGTGGAACGAGGCAAGGCAAGTAGGCGAAAAACTATTAAGCGAAGTAACACCCGATAGAAATTTTGTTTGTGCGTCATCGGCATGTACTGCAATGATTAGAAACTCGTACGATTTATTGTTTCAAAACTCATCCTATCACAATAAATTTAGGCAATTACAAAAGCGCACTTTTGAACTCAGCGAGTTTTTGGTAGACACAATGAAAGTAGAAAGCATAGGTTCTACTTATAGTGGGCAAGCAGTGTTTATGGATACTTGTACTGCCTTAAACGGATGCGGAATAAAACAACAACCAAGAAAATTGTTAAAACAAATAGAAGGGCTAGAAATAATAGAAATAGAAGGGCAAAATGAATGTTGCGGTTTTGGTGGAAGCTTTGCAGTTACCAATTCTGAATTATCGGTTCAAATGGGTAATAAAAAACTAGAATCCATTAAAGAAACTGGAGTTCAAAATATAATTTCAACCGATTATAGCTGCTTGATTCATTTAAAAAGTATTGCCGATAAAAAAGGAATGAACTTTAACTTTTTACACATTGCTGATGTATTGGCAAGTGGAATTTAGATTTAAGATTAATTCATACCAACGATATCGTATTTATTTCATTGCCACAGGTAATTAGTTTAACGTTGTTGTGTTTCCCAACTGACAACAAATTTTCCCGCAGATTTTGCAGAAAAGCGCAGATACTGACTCAATGCCGTTGTTGTGTTTCCCAACCAACATTATTTTGCACCAACTTTCTCTATTAGAGAAGATATGAACTTTGGACAAAAAGCGATAACGCATATAAATTTCCCAATGATTGTTGAATTGTTATCTTTCAGTTTAAAACTTTGGAAATAGGAATAAATTCATATAATTGTACATTAAGTTAACAATTAAAAATCAAATTAATTAAAAATGTCTTTTCTAGCAGGTCTTAGGTTTATTGTAAATACTTCTTTACTTAAAAACTATAGTAAAGGGGAGGAACGTGAACTGACCCTTTCAAGAAGTAAAACACCATTACTTTTATATACCCCAACTAAGAAAGAAAAAGGGCTCATTATTTCCCTTACTGGCTTTTCTACAAGCGGATACCAAGATAAACGAATTGCAGTAGTGAACAATGCTTTTGTAAAATTGGGCTATCGAGTAATTACCCCCAAGATTAAAACCATAGATGACTTATTGATTCACCCTTCGGGTATTGATGAAATGAAAGAGGTCATTAGTCGAATTGCAGCTGATACATTGTTGAATCCAAATAAATTTTGTCCTGCTGTTTTTGCACCTTCTTTCACAGCAGGCATTGCTGCTTTAGCAATTGCTGAAATGCCTGTAAACAGTGTATCTTCATTATGTTTAATTGGTGGTTTTTGTGACTTTGAAACAACTATTCAGTTTGCTTTAACCAACGAAAAAAATGAAGATGATTATGGGATGCACATTCTAATGAAAAATTTTTTGAAATACGAAGTAGGGAATAATCCAAGATTAGAAGAATTGGTTCAAACCGCTATAGAAGATAATGGTTTAAAAAGAAAAGTTCCATTACTGCCAAGCCTTCTTGCTCAAACAGATTCAACCACAGCTGATTTGTATAATAAACTTAGATTTAACACCGAATTCAGAAGAGATTTAATTATGCAAGCTTGGACTAAAATACCTGATTTTGCCATTTGGGAAAACCGACTTGATTTATCGAAACATGCTTACAAAATTACATGTTCTATTACTATCATTCATGGGAAAGAAGATGTAGTAATACCCTCTTCAGAGTCTATAATGCTCAATTCTTTGCTTAAAGATAAAAACCCAAAAGTCCATTTAGAATTATCAAATTTGTTAGACCATGGAGACTTAAAAGTAGGATTTAAAATATTTAGTGAAATAAACAAATTGGCAAAAGCCTTCAATTATTTTATTGTAAATATCAAATAAAATTAGCTACTTAATTGTTTGAGCTATGCAAAACGCAGCCACAGATTGCACAGATTTATATTTTTACGCAAATAAATTCCCCTTTTTGAGGGGTGGTGGCAGGCCGGGGTGGATTTTTAGAAATTTCCCGCAGATTTCACAGATAAACGCAGATTTTTCAATGCCAACGCTAGCGTCTCGCTAGTGTTTCTATTATATTGCCTCCGGCAAATAGTAATAATATTGCCACGTCACTTTCCCTTTACTAACAACTTTTTGGCTGTATATTTCAGAAATAAAAAAAGTTAGCCGATGTATTAGCAAGTATGGAATAGTTTGAAATTTTTTTCATAAAAAAAGCCCAACTGAAATATTTTTCAGTTGGGCTTTTAAATAGGATTAAATAATTAGTTACCCATGTAATAAAACAAACCTAAAGAAGGAGTTAAACCAGCTCCAATTGAAAACCCTCCATCGGAAGTTTCTCTTGTAGAAGCCGGGAATAAACCAGCAGCAGGAGATTCAGTTTTAGTTGTTGTCATATCATAACTTAGAATATTATTCAAACTAAAATCAATACCCCATTTTGGAGACACAAAATAAGTAAGACCGGGCGAAACAGCAATATTTATTAAAGTACCTGAAACTTTATCACCATCTTTAAATGCTGATAGCCCATCATTATCCTTGTCGGTAAAAGAAAATGAGCCATAGTTCAATCCTGCTTGGGTATGCATGTATAAATTAGTGGTAATTTCTGAGTATTTTCTTGCAAACAAACCAACACCTAATGTAGAACCCATCACATTTTCTTTTTTAGTTCCATCAGTAGATGTTGCTGTTGACATATACATTGAACCTACATTTAATGATAAGCCTACAGCCAAACCATCACTTAAAAAATAACCTACAGTTGGAGAAAAATTCCATTCAGTGTAACCAGGAGTTTTTAAATCGGGTGCTCCAGTAACTTTTGTTGTCCCTTCTGATTTAATGTCAGCACCTAACCCCCCCCCCCGAACATTAATGAACCAGAAGCAATTTGTGCATTTGCAATTAATACTGTTCCTGCAACCATACTAGCTACAGCAAACATTTTTGTAATTGTTTTTTCATATTGTTTTTTGTTTTAAAATGTAAATCAAATGTAGTAATTGTAATCAAATTGTCAAGTTTTCGAGCATTTTTTTATTAACTTGTTATTTAAATATGTTAAAAACGTTATCATATAGTTATTTATTCAATAGGTTTAAATCGGTTTTTATGGGAAATTTATTTTTAATAATAATAATTAAAACCGCTTTATTGCATAAATATTATGTCAAAAAAAAACATATCTATTATTGGTGGCGGTTCATCGGCATTAATGTTTGCAGCTATTATTAACACCAATAAGTTTAATGTTACTATTTATGAAAAAGGAAACAATGTTGGCAGAAAATTTTTAGTTGCAGGTGATGGAGGCTTAAACCTAACCCACAGCGAAATTCCAGAAGAGTTTATTGTAAAATATACGCCTACTAAATTTATTAAACCATACTTTCAAAAATTTAATAACTATAACCTCATTAATTGGATTAATGATATTGGTATTGAAACTTTTGTGGGCTCAAGCAAACGGGTTTTTCCTTTAAAAGACATTAAACCAATTACCGTTTTAAATTGCATAATTGATAAAATAAAAGCCAATCATGTAACAATAAAAACCATGCACGAATGGACAGGTTGGGATAATAATAACTTGGTTTTTAAATCACCTTTAGGACCAATAAATTTAGGACCAGATTTCACCATTTTTGCTTTGGGAGGTGCCAGTTGGAGTGTAACTGGTTCTGATGGAAAGTGGTTAGGAATGTTTGCTGAAAAAGGAATTAAAACCATTCCATTTCAAGCTTCTAATTGCGGCTTTCAAATAAATTGGTCCGAAAGTTTTATTAACGAAAATGAAGGTAATTTTTTAAAAAATATATCCATATCTTGTGGCAGTTTAACCAAAAAAGGCGAACTTACTATTACAAAACTTGGGTTGGAAGGTGGCGCTATTTATGCCCTTAGCCACAAAATTAGAACACAGATAAATTCGCTGAATGAAGCAACTGTTTTTATTGATTTTAAACCAATAATAACCCAACAAGCTATTTTAAGAAAACTAAGCAATGAAAGTAAATCAATAGCAGATATTTTAAGATTTGATTTAAACCTTACTCCAACTCAAATTGCATTAATAAAAGAATATACTTCAAAAGAAGAATACAATAACATAGAATTTATAGCAGAAAAAATTAAAAATTTTCCACTTAAAATAATAGGAACAGCACCAATTGACGAAGCCATTTCAACAGTGGGTGGAATTGCTCTAAATGAAGTTACTGAAAACTTAGAGCTAATTAAAATGTCGCATTCTTTTTGCATGGGCGAAATGCTTGATTGGGATGCACCAACAGGTGGTTATTTGCTACAAGCTAATTTTAGTATGGGTTTTTATTTGGCTGATTATTTTAATAATTTATAACACAAAAAATGGAAAATTTACCAATACCTAAACACTTAGAAAGTATTTTACAGCCGTTTGATAACAGCAATGAGAATGAAGTTACAGGCAAAATAACATGTAGCTGTGGCAGTGAAATATTTAAAATAAAAATAGTTGGGGATGATTCGTTTTTTGATATTGAAAAAGTTATAAAAGTTCAAGAAATTTTGGAACATTTTTATTTAATAGTTTATGTGGAGTGTATTAAATGCAGTAAAAACCATTTAATTTTTGATAAAGATTTCCATGGTTGGAATGGATTTATTTGTGAAAGTGCATCAAAACATTTAAAAAGGCCAAAATTAAAGGACTGGAATTGCCCAAAATGTAAGAATTCAAATCATTCAGTTTCTTTGACAATCCAGTCGGAAGGAAAAGATGACTTTAAGGAAGAAGCTGGAGATGAATTTGATAAAGATGATTGGGTAGAAGCGTTTTCTTGGATTACCATCAATTTAAGCTGCAAATCATGTAATGAAATAAATGAAGAATGGATTTCTTATGAAACCATGTAAAATACATTAATTTTAACTCTACTAACTCAACATTGATTAACAAAAAAAACAATCTTTATTTAACAGTCATGCTTTATCAATTAATTATATTTGCCTTGTGAAAAATAATATTCTATTCGTTTTATTAACGCTATTTTGTTTTAGTAGTTGCAGCCCTCAACGCTCTATTGGCAATACCAATTACAAAAACATAAAAATTAATAAAGATTCATTACAACTTCATGATGATGTTGCTTTTAAAACCATTGCTCCTTATAAAATAAAGTTAGATAGTTTAATGAGTGAAGTGTTATGTTACAATAACCAAGACTTGAAAAAGGATTTGCCTGAAGGAACGTTGGGCAATTTTGTTTGCGATGAATTGATGACATTTGCATACAAACAAATAAATTTTTTATCACTATCAAATAAACTAAATGCCAATGTAGGTCCTAGATTTTGTGTTTATAATAATGGTGGTTTACGCGTTGGAAGCATTGCCAAAGGCAATATAACTGTAGGCAAAATATTTGAATTAGCTCCATTCGACAACGAATTAGTGGTAGTAACATTAGAAGGTAAATATTGCAAACAATTGTTTGATTTAATGGCACAAAATAATGGCGCTCCTTGCTCTAAAGAATTGAGGTTTGATATAGAAAACAATAAGGCTGTAAATATTACCATTAGTGGTCAACCATTTGATGAAAGTGCAGTTTATAATATTCTTACAAACGATTATGTGGCAAGCGGTGGCGATAAAACAGAACCAATGAAAAATGCTAAGTCAATTACATCGTTAAACTTAATGGTGCGCGAGGCATTGATCCAACAATTAAGAAACAGAAATAAAAGTGCTCAACCAATTAATATACAATTAGATGGAAGAATTAAACAAATCAAATAGACGTGATTTTATAAAAAAATCGGGTGTTTTATTGGCAGGTTCTGCTTTTATGGCTTCGCCAATGAATCAATTAATGGCAGCTAATGATACCATTAAACTGACCATATTACACACCAACGATTGGCACAGTAGGATTGAACCATTTGATAAAACTGATAAAAACTATGCAGGCATGGGTGGGGCCGAAATAAGGGCTGCCTTAATAAATAAATACAGAAAAGAAAACGAACATGTTTTGTTGCTCGATTCGGGCGACATTTTTCAAGGAACTCCCTATTTTAATTTTTATGGAGGCGAGCTTGAATATAAATTGATGAGTCAAATGGGTTACGATTGTGTAACACTAGGAAACCACGATTTTGATAATGGAATAGAAGGTTTATTTAAACAAATGCCGCATGCTACTTTCGACTTTGTAAACTGTAATTACAATTTTAAAGACACGTTAATTGAAAACAAAGTATTGCCATATAAAATATATAAAAAGGGTGGTTTAAAAATTGGTGTTACGGGAGTTGGTATTGAACTAAGTGGATTAGTTCCTGAAAAATTGTATGGGAAAATAAAATATAACAATCCTGTAGAAAGCGCAAATAAAGTAGCAGCATTTTTAAAGCAGGAAAAAAAATGTGATTTAGTAATTTGTTTATCGCATTTGGGACATAGTTATAAAGATAAAAAAATAAGCGATCTAACATTTGCACCCCAATCACGTAACATTAACTTAATATTGGGAGGCCACACACACACTTTTTTAACCGAACCAACCACTATAAAAAACGCAGAAAACAAAAATATTTTAATAAATCAGGTAGGTTGGGGAGGCCTTAGTTTAGGCAAAATTGATTATACTTTTAACAGCAAATTAACGAACAGTGTTATGCACACAGCTAGCAATGTTGATATATTAGATACAAGCATATAATGTTGAAAACCCTTTGTTTATGCGCCTTCACAACTATCTGGTTTTCATTTATAATCACTTTGATTATATATAAAGTAACACACAAATTGCAAACAAATAGGTTTTAAAAATGCAACATAAAAATATTTAAAAAGTTTTTGTGACTATAAATCAGCACAAAAAAATTTTTAAGTAACAATTTGTTAATTAATGTTGAAAAAAACTTTTTTGTGTAAACTTTTTAACACACTTTTACACTCAGAAAAGGTATGAATACAATGAGCGAACAGACATGTGAAACAGTATGGATTAATTGTTTGAAATTAATCCAAGATAACGTTAATCCCCAAAGCTTTAGAACTTGGTTTGAACCAATAAAACCAATAAAGTTAGACAATAAAATTTTAACAATTCAAGTTCCAAGCCAATTTTTTTACGAATGGTTAGAAGAACACTATGTTAGTTTATTGAAAAAAACATTAAAACAAATACTTGGAACAGGAGCAAGATTGGAGTATAATATAATAGTAGAAAACGGTACATCAAACTCTAATCCATATATAGTTAATTTACCAGGAAGTCAAAATTCAAAAATTGATTCGCAAGAAGGCGGACTAGGTTCAGCTTTAAATACCAATATAAAAAATCCATTTGTTATACCGGGACTAAAAAAGGTGAATATTGATTCGAACCTTAACCATAACTTAACATTCGATAATTACATAGAAGGCGACAATAACCGTTTGGCAAGAGCCGCTGGGATGTCAGTTGCTTCAAAACCAGGAGGAACAGCATTTAATCCACTAATGTTTTTTGGTGAAACAGGTATGGGTAAAACCCACTTGGTGCATGCCATTGGAAATATGGTAAAGCAAAATAATAAAAACAAAATTGTATTGTATGTACCTATTGAAAAATTTACCAATCAGTTTGTAGAAGCAATTCGCAATAACTCCAATCAAGATTTTTTAAACTACTACCAACAAGTAGATGTATTAATTGTGGATGATGTTCAGTTTTTAGAAAACAAACAAAAAACACAAGAAATTTTCTTTACCATATTTAACCATTTACATCAACAAGGCAAGCAGTTAATATTAACTAGCGATAGGGCACCAAAGGATTTAAAAGGAATGGACGAACGTTTGTTAAGTCGTTTTAAATGGGGTCTTTCAGCCGATATTCAATCACCTGATTTTGAAACTCGTTTGGCTATTTTAGAACATATGATGTATAACGATGGCATAAACTTACACAGAGATGTAGTAGAATATGTAGCGCATAACATTAATACAAATGTCCGCGAATTACAAGGTGCTTTAGTTAGTTTATTGGCTCAATCATCGTTAAACAAAAAAGAAGTTACACTTGATTTAGCTAAGCAAATTCTTAAAAACTTTGTTAAGAATAACACCCGTGAAATTTCAATTGAATTTATTCAAAAATTAGTTTGTGACTATTTTACTATTCCTGTTGAACAAGTAAAATCGAAAACACGTAAACGAGAAATTGTTCAAGCTCGCCAAATAAGCATGTATTACGCTAAAGACTTGACTAAATCATCGTTAAAAACTATAGGAATGCATTTTGGTGGAAGAGATCACTCAACAGTTATTCATGCTTGCCAAACCGTAAATGATTTAATGGAAACAGACAAAAAATTCAGAGCCGATATTGAAGAAATTGGGAAAAGAATTAAAATGAACTTAGTTTAAAATAAATAAATTAAATGCCTCTTGACACAAAAATTAAGGGGCATTTTTTTAAACAAAAAAGCCAGGCTCCCCCGGCTTTTTGTCTATTGTTTCCAATAGTTTTTCATTTTCATGAAAAATTTACTCACTCTCTTATATAAACAGCAATAGTTTAATAATAGTTTAATTTTAATGACCTTTATTTATAAATCAATGATATTGAAACCATTATTTTTTTGCAACGATTTCATTATAAAGCATATAGGCTATATTTTTAGCATATGTAATTATTATAAAAAAAAGAATCATTTTTGAAAATTGACTTTATATAAATGATACAAATTTTTAAAGAACATAATGAGCATTCATTTGAATGGGTAGATGTAAATAATCCAACTGAAAGTGAGTTAAGTGAATTAGTTTTAAAATATAATTTACCTGAAACAGCAATAAAAGATTGTTTAGACCCTGAACATTTACCCAAATTTGAACAGTTAGAAGGGCAGTATTTTATAATAACAAGAAATTATGATAAAAACTGTAACATTACATCAGACAGTATTCAAAAATTAACACATAAAATAGCTTTTTTTTGGAACGATACTTTTTTGTTAACCTTGCATAGGCACGAATCGTATGTAATTAATGGGGTAAAAAATAAATATGCTAATGCTAATATTTGTAAGAACCCTTTCGATTTTATTTGTAAAATAATAAAAGATTCATTACAAAGTTTTGAAAACCCTTTAAATGAATTAGACAAAGAAATTGATTCATACGAAACCCGAATTTTTTTAAAGAAAAAAATACCAGATTTATTAAAGAACTTATATTTAATAAAAAGGAAGGCATATGTAAAAAAAAGACTTTTTACATTAACAAAAAATGTAATAGAACAGCTTGAAAACATAAACAAAAGCAATAGTATTTTTGAAGATTTAAAGGACACATATGTGAGGGTTGAAACAACTTCAGAAGAAATTTACGATAGCATACATAGTTTATTAAATATTTATATTTCTATTTCGAGCCAAAAAACAAACGAAGTAATGCGAGTTTTAACAGTTTTCTCAGCTTTTTTTTACCACTTACTTTTATTGTTGGTATATACGGAATGAATTTTAATTACATGCCCGAACTTTCCCACCACTATGGTTACCCAGGAATTCTAATTTTTATGCTTTTATTAACCATTATTATTTACCAATGGTTCAGCAGAAAAGGATGGATTTAATAATGCCTTTGAACAGCAATCAATTTCAGACTTACAATTTAAGCCAAAATGCGTTGCCTAACAGCTTCATAAACTGCTATGCCAGCAGCTACACTTACGTTTAACGATTGAACCCCTAAATCCAATGGTATTTTAGCCATTTCTTCGCATTTTTTTAAAATATCAGGGCTTATGCCCGTTTCTTCATTTCCCATTATTATTGCCAATGGAACTGTTAAGTCCAATTCGTGGAAATTCTTCTTTGCTTTTTCGCTACATGCAATAGTTAATATTCCGCTTTGGTTTAATAATTCCAAAACTGTTTTAAAATTTTTTTCGCGGCAAATAGGTATGTGCATCAATGCTCCAGCCGAAGTTTTTACAGCATCTTCATTTATGGGAGCGCTATCGGTTGCGGGAATTACTATGGCGTGAATACCAGCGCAATAAGCTGAACGTGCAATAGCTCCTAAGTTTCGTACATCGGTAATTCTATCTAAAACCAATATAAAAGGGTTTTTGCCCTCTTCAAATAATTGTGGAATAATATCTTCAATACTTTGAAAAGCAATAGGCGATAAATATGCCATTACTCCTTGGTGGTTTTTTTGATGTAAAAACAAAAATTTTTCCTTGGGAGCATATTGTATGGGTATGGCTTGTTGTTTGCATTTTTTTAATATTTCGTTTAGCACTTCGCTTTTGGCCGATGTTTGTACTATTACTTTATTGATGTCTTTTGCTGCCAATAACGCCTCTAATACTGCATGTTGACCATATATTAGTTGGTTGGTATCTATAGGTTTGGGGTTTTGTTTAGGGTAAAATGCCATTGGCGCAAGGTAAAGCATTTTTAAAAAACTAATTCATTTTTATATTTAGTCTTAAATTCTATTATTGTATAAAATATTTGATAATGTATGAATTTAAATATAGTTAACTGTACTTTAAAACACCGGGCGGTGCTTGCCCAAATTGGAGCATCTACTTTTTACCAATCGTACAAAGATGAAAATACAGAAGCCGATATGCAAGCGTATATTCAAGATACCTATACTATTGAAAAAATGATTGAGTGCTTAAACAATAAAAACATCATTTATTTTTTAGCCTATAAAGATACTGGAGACGTGGGTTATGTAAAGTTGTTATTGAACCAAACCAATGAAAAACTAATTGGTTTAACTGCTGAAATAGAAAAAATATATGTGCGAAAGGAGTTTCATGGTAAAGGAATTGCACAGCAATTAATGGCACATGTAAAACAGTATTGCGTCCAAAAAAGTTATAAAAATTTATACTTAGGGGTTTGGCAACAAAACCACAAAGCACTTAAATTTTATTGTAAAGAAGGATTTAAAACCTTTGATACCCGAACCTTTCAACTAGGAGCTAGGCTATGCGATGATTATATGTTGAGTTATGATTTGTAAAATACAATTAATAATTGACATACTAATAGAGAATTAAAATGGAACATTAATGTTCTTTAAAATAAAACTACTTTACCCAAAACGGAAAATTAGCACATGCTACTTGTTCGTGGCTATCATAAATATATACAAACAATCGATAAGCTCCTTTTTGAAATGGTGCTTTAAAATTATAGTTTGATAGTTGGTTACCACTAACATTTACTGGCACGGCATCTGGGCGTTTTTCTGCATCGCCACCACTTTTGGTAAACTCACTTTCGGGCAATAATTCCCATTTGTATTTAAGGCTAGTTAAATCATTATGTGTAATATTCAATTGTAAATTGATATTGGCACCTTTTCTAAACTCCAAGCTTTGGTTAGGCAATTGTTTATTTAACAAAAACGAATCAATTTTGGGAGCCCAATATTGAGGAGCATTTCCGCTCCAAACTTGCTGTAATACATTCACAGCTTCTGTTTGTTTTCCATCTACAAACACGCCATACCAAGTAGGGGTTGTTTCCTGTTTTTGTCCCCATAAAAAAGCATACGAACCCATGCACAAAGCACTATCATTTTGAATGTAATTTACATAACGGTCTTTATAAGTAATGGCTTTTTCGGTTGATGTTTGTTCAATTGCAGCTCCCCATTTGGTTTTAGTTACTTCCCAATGTCCATTTGGACCCCATTCAGTAACCAAATATGGTTTTTCCCAGCCAAACAATCTTATTTTTTCGGGCAAGGCGGGTAAATCGCCATAAGTATTAACACCCAAAATATCAATATCAGGACAAGTTTCTTTAATTAACGAAACCTCAGGTGCATCAATACCAGCAGTAACCACACAAGTTGGATGGTTTTTATCCTCTTCGTGAATCATGGCAGCAATATTTTGCACTGCTTTCCATACCGAAAAATCCGTGTATTCTAAATCTACTTCATTGCCTACACCCCAAAGCAATAAAGCAGGATGGTTTTTAAACCTATTTACAATGCTTTTAAATTGCTCCAATTGGTCTTGGCAAGCCCATTTCTCGCTATAATCAAAACCATGGCGCTCAGGAGGCATCCAAAGGCCAAGCATCACTGTTAAGCCGCGCTTTTGCGCTTCATCTAATACCGCTTGAGCATTTTCAGCTCCCCAAAGTCTTACCGAATTTCCTCCAGCAGCTTTGGTTTTTTCCATAAACACATCGCCACCTGCTCCTTTTACGTAAAAAGGTTTTCCACCTCTTAATAATTGAAAATTTCCTGTTGCTGTTTTTGTTATTTCAACTTTTATAACCTGCGCCCATATTGGGTTTGTAAGAATTATTAAAATCCATAAAAGAGACCAATTTTTCATTTTAATTATGGATTGGATTTTAAAACTTTGAAGTAAAAATAGTGCTCATTATTTTCTAATCGTAACAAATATGTTCCTGAATTTAAGAGTAAAATTTGTTTGTTTAACTCAGTTATATTTGGTACAGTTAAAATTTCTTTTCCAACCAAATTAAACAAACTTATTTGTTTAGGTACAAAAGGTGCTTCTATTTGTAATTGATTGGTAAAAGGGTTTGGATAAACTGTTATTTGGCTTTTGTTTATAACAGTTTCGTTTATAGCAGTAGTAATGGTTTTACAAGGTGTTTCTTCTAAGGCAAATTCATCAAAATAAAATACATCTGTATTATTGGTATTGGGTGCAAATAGGACTACCAATTGGTTAATACTTCCTTCAGGGGTTTTATTGTCGGGTTTTAAAATTAATTTAAATGTTAGTTCTTCCCAAGCCCTAGTTTTAGTGGTTTTAGCTTGCAATACACAGCGTCTTCCTGACGGATAATCCAATTGAGATAAAGCCCTGTTTTCAAAATTTATATTTACTTCAGTGCCAATTGGGGCTGTGGTATACAATTTCATTTTTAGTATAAGTGTTCCATCTTCAAAGGCTTTTGCATCTCTAATTATATCGGCATTTAAAATTAAAGCATCGTAAGTTACATTTCCATTTCGGTAATAACGGTTACATAAGGTTGTATTATTTGTAATATCTTTAGCAGGATTATTTATAGCAGATTTATAAGTTCCATTTCCACCAACCCAATAAGTAGTTCGTAATGTTTCTTGGTTATCAATAACTCCTTGGCAAGTATCGGGTAGTGTTTTTACAAAACGACTAATGGTTTGATTCTTTGATTGATGGGTAATGCTAACCTTTATGCTGTCGCTTTTTAATCCCCAATTTACTTTTACATTGGGTGTTCCTTGTCCTGATACTATTTTAGCATTAGCAGGAACTGTCCAGTTATAAGTAGCACCATTTAATTTTTGAGTATAAAATTCTTTTTGTAAATCGGCTCTTAAAATGGCATCTGGTCCTGAAATAAATATATCGTTTAAGTTTTGATAAACCCTGATATAATCAATTTGCATCGATGCTGTGTCTGGTGTTGTTCCATCAGGATATCCTAAAAAATAACCACCAACTGCCAAGTTTAATATAAAATGAAAGTTACGACTATAAGGCCACCAAAAATCAGGTAAATCTTTTTTTACTTTGGTACTGTAAACTACATTATCCACCAACCATTGAAGAGTATCGTTTTTCCAAATCAATGAAAAATTATGAAATTCAGATGTGAAATTGCCAGATGGTAAAGTATAGCTAGTTCCTGTATATTTATTGTTTGGCGAATGAGCACCATAATGTATGGTTCCATAAGTATTTTTTGGCTCTTGACCTTTGCCTTCAATTAAATCAATTTCGCCACTCAATGGCCAAGTTCCATGATAATTTTCGGTTGGCAAAAACCACACTGCTGCCCAATATGCCTGCCCAATTGGCAAGCGCGCCCTCACATCAATTCTACCCGAAGCAAAATCGAATTTATTCAACGACCTAATTCTACCCGAACTATAAGTACTATTTCCTACGGTTTCTTTTTTTGCATTGATGTTAAGCAAACCGCTACCAACTGCAATATTTCCTTTTTGGTACGATTGACGTTCATCGTTACCCCAACCGCATAAATTAGGGCAACCATCGCCAATTTGGTATTCCCAAAAATTAGTATCTAATTGTGTGCCATTAAACTCATCCGACCAACGTAAAAAATCTTGAGCAAAAAGGCCAAGTGGTGCTATAAAAAGAAAATTGAATATTAATTTATATATGTTCATGCTTTTAGCTTGATTTTTAATTTTCATGGTATTTTATTTAACAAAAATGGAGTCTTGTAAGTTTGCCACCGTAATAAAAAATTTACCTGGTTCCACCATAAATTTATGGTCAAGTCCTACAAAAGCAAGATCGGAAACAGCAATTTTAAAATTAACTTCTTTCTTTTCATTGCTAGTTAAATCAATGCGTTTAAATGCACGTAACCTTTTAATTGAAGGAGTAATGCTTGCAAATTCATCGGCTGCATAAATCAAAACAGTTTCCGTTCCATTTTCCGTTCCTACATTTTGCACATTTACATTAATTGAAATGCTATCATTTACACTTAAGTTTCTGTTAGCAATGGCTAAATTACTATAAGCAAAATTGGTATAACTTAATCCATGCCCAAAGCTATACAATGGGTTAAACCCTAAAGGTTTAAAATCGTTATTTAAGGTTTCAGTAAACTTACAATCGTAAGTGGTATGTGTTCCTGCATAACGAGGGAAAGTAAATGGTAGTTTTCCGCTTGGATTTACCTTGCCTGTTAGAATATCTGCAATGGCTAAAGCACCTTCATTACCTGGTAAGTAAGTGTATAAAATAGCATCACATAACGGTTCGGTTTTAGCAAAAGTTCTTGGTCTGCCCTCTAAAAAAATCACCACTATTTTTTTACCTGCTTTCTTGTATAATTTAATTAAATTCTGTTGTGCTTCATCTAACTCCAAATCGTTTATATCACCGGGCTTTTCAGTGTAAGTATCTTCGCCTAAACATAATACCACAGTATTGGCATTTTGAGCTGCGCTCAATAACACATTTTCAGGTAAATGTTGCGTATAAGTATTGCCTTTTAAATAGCTTACTTGTGCACTTCCCATTACATTTTTTAGAGCATTTACAACTGTAGTAACTTCAGGGTTAAAGCTAGTATCTCTTCCTTGCCATGTATGTGTCCAACCGCCATTTAGTGCATTGATATAATCAGCATTTGGGCCTGTTACCAATATTTTTTCATTGCTTGAAAGGGGTAAAATATTATTTGCATTTTTAAGTAATGTCATGCTTTGGCAAGCCAATTCATAACTCAGTTTTTTGCTTTCTATTTGCTCTGGTTCTTTAAAGTTTTCAACTGGAGTATTGGGTTGGTCAAATAAACCTAATTCGTATTTTAAAGTTAAAATTCTAAGTGTAGCTTCATCAATTCTTTCTTGTTTTACTTTACCTTCTTTTACATTTTCAATTAAGTATTGTGTAAACTCTAAATCGAGCGGAACCATTGCTAAATCAATACCTGCATTGATGGATAAAGCAATTGCTTCTTTATAACTTGCTGCTACTTTATGACGAGTAGTAAGGTTTTTTATATCTTCCCAATCGGTAACTGTTATGCCTTTAAACTTTAACTCGTTGCGTAAAACTGTTTGTAATAAAAACTTACTAGCATGAACTGGTTCACCATTTATTTCTGACGAATTAATCATTATGGTTTTAGCGCCTGCTGCAATGGCTTTGGCAAATGGCAATAAATAAATTTCGCGCAATTGACGTTCAGGAATATATGCTGGTGATCTGTCGTGTCCACTTTGTGGATTGCTGTAACCTACATAATGTTTTAAGCAAGCAGCAAAAGGTTTAACAGTTCCATTATTGGTATTTTGGTAACCGTTTACCATAGCAACACCCATTTGCGAAACCAAGTAAGGATCTTCGCCAAATGTTTCCCAAAACCTTGGCCACATTGGGTTTCTGGCCACATCTAACACTGGAGAAAAGTTCCAAGGAATGCCACTTCCTCTTACATCGTTAGCTACTAATTGTGCCATTTTAGTGGCCATTTCAGGATTAAAAGTAGCAGCCAAACCAATTTGTTGTGGATACAAAGTGGCTCCAACAGTATAATTAGCGCCATGTATGGCATCTATACCATACAAAACTGGAATTTTTAAACGCGATTGTTGGCTGTATTTTTCAATACTTGTAATTATTTCTTTCCAATGATTTATATTGTATGTATGTCCACCAACGTTAAGAATAGAACCAACACCTAGGTTTACTATTACATTTTGTAGCTTAACAGAATCTAAAACATGAGGTTCTGTAATGGTTAAACTATCGTAAGCCGAAATCATTTCAATGGTTAATTGAGTCATTTGACCTACTTTTTCTTCCAAGGTCATTTTACTTAACATTGCTTTTGCTTTTTGTTCTGCAGTTAGTTTGCTTGCAGTATTACATTGCATAAGGAGCAATGAAAAAAGCATAAAAATTAATATCGATTTATTCATAAGTTTTGTGTTGTATCTATTGTAATTTCATCTAGCCAAAGCTCGCCAGAATTATTTAATTCAATTATTAATTGTTTGAATCTTGTAATATCAAACCCTTCTTTTTCAAAGTTAAATTCACTGAAAGGAATATTTACCATTTGCCAATTTTTATTACTAGGTAAACTAATTAAATACGCTTGTTTTATTGGTATCATCACGGTTTTGCCATTATAACTTTCAAAGCCAATAGTTAAATTTTTATTTACATTTAAATCAGCAGAAGAAATATAAAACTGGAGAGAATAATTTTTTAAAGAATCAGGGAAAGAAATTGCTTGCCAATGTTCCCAGTTCATTCCCATTTGGCGCAATTGCTTGCCACTTTCTGCTTGGTTCCATTTTAAATGAATAGAATGACTCCCTAGAAAAGTTGGATTGTTACTTAGTTCAATTAATTTTCCTTTATAGTTGCCAAAGCCCCAGCCATAAGGTAAAGCATCTTTAAAAATTGGAGCAGGAAATTTTTGAGTTATGGTTTTACCAAACTTTACATTGCTGCCATTGCGTTCATTGGTTCCGCCAATTTCAATTTTATCAATTAAAAAGGCACCTTCGCCTTGGCATTCTACATTTAAACTTTTTATATTACTAAAGTCACTTAAAGGTTTTGAAGCCTGTAAAAATGTACTTAAAGGAATGCTTACTTTTTGCCATTCTTCATTAATTGGATAATTAGATAAATGTTTTGCTTTAAGTAAAGCAGCAGTTTGCACACCTGAATAGTCTTCTAGTAAAAAAATAAGAGTTGGTATAAATTGTTTTCCTTTAATAGCTCTAATATAAAAATCAATACTTCCTTTTTCCATTACATCGGTTAAATCTTTAGCAGCATAACCGTTCCATCCAATACCAAAGCCAATCCAAGGACAAGTTCCTGTTCTGTTCCATGTTAAACTCAAACACGATTTTCCATTATAAGAAACAGTATCGATACGAGCAAAATTTTTACAATTGGTTTGTTCCATTCCCCAAACATCCACCGTTTGGTCGCTGTAAATTTCTTTATCTTGAAATTCTTTAACTGCATTGTTAGCATAAGTTCCTCCCCATTCATCGGTTAGCTGTGTAGTATGCATACGTATTCCGCATCCAAAGGATATAATGGAAAGAAACAATATATAAATAATTGCTTTTTTCATTATGGTTGAAATGGAGTAAAGTAAGTAAACGAAGCAAAATCTAACCCAACACGGGTAGCACCCGAAGTTCCTGGTTGAGCCAATAATAAAAATTGAACAGCGCTAATTCTATCTAATTCTTTTTTTCCATTTCTATCGGTATTTCCAAATCCTCCTGAGGTTGAAATTTTAGTTTCGTCATAAGTAAAACTTACCAATTTCCATCCTAACCAATCTATTTTCATTCGGTAATTATAAGTTCCTTCCTCTGCAGGTTGGTAAGTTCCATCTAAGTTGTCATCTTCTTGAAACTCTACACTTAATTCTGATTTATTATCGCCCCAACCATACACATAAGCGTTAAAGAAAACTTTTTTAGGATTATCGGTCGAAAACTTGAAATAATTTGCTGTAGTGCCTTGGCTAATTTTAGCACTAAGCCCCATGCCACAAATAAACAAACTTGCTGTAGGACCATGATTACCAGCCAAAGCAAAAAACCTTGTTTTTTCGGCTGGAGAAGTTCCAGAATAATTAACAGCAGTTGAATTATACGATTGTTGACCTTCGGTAAAAGTATTGTAAGCGCGTTGTGGACTTTCAAAATCATCTATTAAAATATCTACTGTTGGAGTTGGTCTTGCTCCAGCAATTGTAATGGTATCTGAGTACAAAGTATCGGGATAATCTTCAAAAGTCATTCTTGCAACTACAGGTTCATTTTTTCTAAAAAATGGCGCAAAAGTAATGCTTCCATTCCAAGTAATTTGATTGGTTGAAAAATCTTTATCATTTCCATTGAACACTTTACGAGCACCGCTATTTAAACCAATGACTTCAATTGTCCAACTCGTCCTAATAGATAATTTAGTGGAATAAACTACTGTATTGCCTAAGCTAAAATCAGGCAGTTTAATAGAAGCTTTTAAAGGATCTAATACTTTAAACTCACCAAAAATATCAACCAATTCTGGCCCTTCAATGGCTGTTTCTTTTTTGCACGATGAAGTAACTATCAACGCAATAATGCCTATGTATAAAAATATTTTTTTCATTATTTTTTATTAAAAGAATAAGTTATAAATTACTGCTAAACGATTGATTGTATATTGATTATCAGCCAATAATTTATTGTTCCAATCAGCTTGCTGATATTGAATTTTTAAACAATTATTTTTACTAAACTGGTAGTTTATTCCACCTAACAAAATAGTTTCTTGCAAGTCGGCATTAAACGATTTGTAAAAAATAATTTCATTGAAAGAATTACGTTGCGCAAGGAATTCATTTCCTTTTGCATTCAATAAAATACAAGCTAATTGTAAATCAAGGTTAGGTAATATTTCATATTCAAAACCTACTTTTATTTGTGAAGTTTTTAAATCTATTTTATCAATGCTTTCTGTACCTGTTCTACTTGTGTTTTGTTGTTTTACAAATACGCCAACATGTACCTTCTTTTTTCCTTTGTATAATTCATTTACACCTAAATCAGCCATTATTTCTAAGTTAGTAAAATCTCTGATGGCTGTGGTACCTTGTCCGGTAATTTCGTTATAAAAAGAAGCATTTCCACTTATTTTAATTAAGTTTTTATTGCTATGATACCAACCAAATTTAAAATCAGATCCTTGTCGGTTTGGAGTTGCTTTTCCGTAAGGCAACATATTTTCGTAAGCAGGATTGTAATCTCTTAATGTTGGACTCAAAAACATATTGTAATAATTGCCATCGGTTAAAACCGAAAGTAAGTTTATTGGTCTTACAGATTCTCTATTTGTGTAATATGGATATTCGCTGGCAACAGCATTAAAATCAACTCTTCTGCTTTGAGCACCTACACTACGAAAAGTAGTTTCTACACTGCGTAAATTTAAACCAAAATTCCAATTACTTTTTTTGTTTTCAATATTTAAACCGCCATCTAAAAACATACCATCTTTGATGGAAGGAGCAGTAGGGTTGTTTTTAAAATTTACATTCGATTGACCAAGTTCAGCGTTTAAATCAATTTTAAGTTTGTTTAAGTTAAAAAGTTCTTTTATTTCAAAACTATTTACACTGTTATTAAACAATGCATTGCTAAACATAGCCGAGTTTTCTACATCAAAAGTATTGGTATAGTTATAAGCCAAGTTTAATTGATTAAACAATTTTGCTTGAATAGTACTACCAGAAAAAAGCCTATCAGGACTGCTAAAATAATCAGTTTGGCGGTTTTTAGTTATTAAGCTAGTAATATGGATATGGTTTAAATACTTATCAAAATCAAATCCAATATTGGCAGTTGCACCTTGTTGACGCCATGAGTTTTGGCCATAAAACTTATCGTAATTAATTACTTCGCTAAAAGTATTAAAAGCCGCAGGATTACTTTGACTTAATTCTCCATTGTTATTAAACAAAGTATATGCTGTCATGCGAGTATTTAAATCGCCCACTTGGTATTTAATACGATTAAACATAAGGCCACGTAAATACAACTCGCGTAAATTAAAAATTATTCCACCTCCCCAAAAACCATTAATTTCGTTCTGTACTCGGGTTATGGCTTTTATTTCGGTATTTTCTGATGGACGAATATGGAAACCTAAATCAAACAACGTAGTTCCAGTCATTTGCTTGCGCGCAGTGGTAGTATCTTTATCAATTAGTTTACCCGATAAGCTACTGTTATTTAAAGTAAACCTTCCTGAGCCAAAGAAATCAATCTTTTTTTCTTGGGCTTTTATTGCCAAAGGCAATAAACCCAAACATAAAAACAGGTATATATAAAAATGCTTCATTTTAAAAATATAATTTAAGTTCAATGGTAGTTTCTGTTCCTTTAATATTGTCTTTTACAAAACTCTTGTCTTCTTGGCTAAACCAACGTCTTCTAATGTATAAATTGGTGTTTTTAGCTACTGCAAAATCTAAACCTAATCCAAACAAGTTAGATTCTTGGTTGATACTGTTATTGGTTATGTTCCCTAATTTTCCATCCACGTTATCGCCTTTATTTAATTGGGTATTACCAGTTATGTACTCTTTACCAAAAGTGGTAATTAAACTTACTTCTTTATTTAGCATAAATATAGCATCAAATTCATGGTAAAAAGTACGTAGATATGCTTTATTGCTGAATTCAGGAATAAAACTAAATGCAGGTTGAGCAGAGCCAAATGAACCCACATACAACAAATAAAAAGGCATCCAAGGAAAGTTAACTTTTTGTTTTACTTGCACCTGTAACATATTAAAATTGGTGAGTGTTTTGGGCATTCCTACCGAGTTAGTGTCGGTAATTTCCATTGATTGAGAAAACCCTCTGAAGTAAGAAGTCCAATTGCTATAAGCACCCACATTATTTACAAAAGGTACAAAACGCGAAAAAGGCAACGCATTTATTTTATGGCCAAAAGCCAATGTTCGTCCCATAGATTTTATTTCGCTCGAAACCATATTGCCTACATTAATTTTAGTGCTTTTAGTAATGTCTAACCAAAAGTTAAAACTAAAACCTTTGCGGTTATTGCTTATTTGACCAACATCGGTTATAGAGCCAGCAAAGTTGCTTATACCGCCACTTCCTCCTGTAGATGAGCCTGTTTGATTAATAGCTGCAGAGCTTAAAAAAGCGGTATTAGAACTTAAAAAATTTCCATAGTAGTTTACAAACTGCGGACTCATATAGAATCCTTCAAAATCAAAAGGTATTTTAGTAATTTTAGCTGGAGTAGTAATTTTCACTCTTACTGCCTCGCCCCAACCTTCTTTTTGTACTTTTGAATACAATTGTCCTCTGCCAAACTCGGCCGATAAATCAAAACCCTTATATGATAAATCATAAGAAATTGTTTGAAGTTGAATTCCAGCTTCCTCAATTGCTAAAGAATCTAAAAATGAAGTATAGTTCATGGTATTAAAACTTAATGTTTGGTTTTTAAATTGTTTTTTCAATCTAAAACCAACAGTATAAGCAGGTATTCGGCTCCCAACAACTGCTTGTATTGGCGTAACACCATATAAAAACCTAAACGAAAAATTGTGAGGAAGTTCATTTCCATCTATCATCATTCCTTTAAAAGCCTGCATACCAAATCGCATATCGCGGTTTATGTTACCATATTCAAAATAGTTTGATGCCCTGTCGTAAGTAACTGCATTATTTTCCCAAGGTATTCGTTCATAAATACTAAAACGCTGGTATCCTACAAAACTACTAAAAAGCATTCCACTCATGTCGGTCCAGTTAATACCACCCATATGGGCAGTAAATTTTCCAACATCTGTTTGAATACTTCCTGTTAAGTTAATGCCTAAATTTAGGTTTACAGGACTGTTGCCAGGATTACCAGAAAAATTATGGTATAATGCGTAATCCATTCCAATAAAAGTTTTTGAAGTTGGTTGAACCGAAACATTTAAAAGCATTAATGGAGGATCGCGGTATACATCTCCAGTTCCTAATATGTTAGGCGGTGCGCTAGCAAAAGCATTTCCCGGAATTACTACAAATGGTTGTTCCAAAGCGCGGTTTATACCAAAAAAACGGTAGTAACCATTTACATTCAACTTTTTTAATGGAATTAACCCTTGAGGCCCAGAAGAAATGAGCTTTTCAAAATAGCTTGAATCTACATTTTGAGCCATTAAATTTGAATTGTTAAATACAAAAATAACGATAAACAAAAGGTATAAATACCGGTTAAAATTGTAAAATGTTTTCAAATTCTAATGTTTATGAAAAAACGAATATATTTAGTTAAATAATAAAACAATTTAATTTGCACCCAACTCACCTACTTCAATAAACTATAAAATACAAAACAGCTACTACATAGCTACTACACAATTTTACAAAGAATTGTAAGTAAATATTTTAATTAATTTTTTTTGAGAATAAATATACTATTTTTGAAATACAAATATGTTCGAATACCATAAGATAATTATGAATAAAATATTTTCCTGCTGCCTTTTTTTGTGTTTGAGTAACCTTGCAATTAGTCAAAGTTATTTATCGAACCCTGTTATAAAAAATTACCCCAAAAATATTTACAATGGAGGAACTCAAACATGGGATATAAGCGAAGGGTATAATGGACTTGTTTTCTTTGCCAATAACGATGGATTATTAGTTTTTGATGGAGATAAATACACTAAATTTCCGTTGCCCAAAAACACTATTTTACGGTCTATTTTTTTCGATGATAAAACCAATAGAATATATGCGGGTGGTCAAAATGAGATAGGCTTTTATAAAATTAATAAAAATGGTTCTATTGAATTTGAATCGTTGGCTAACTTATTGCCCGCTAACCTAAAAGGGTTTGAAGATATTTGGAATATAGAAACTTTCGAAAATAATGTTTACTTCCAAACCAATACCCATATATTTATTTTTAATGGAAAAACAATTACAAGCATTTCGCCATCGAGTAATAATTTAGAAAACTTATATAAAGTAAGAAATGAAATATTTGTAACTGATGGAGTAGGGGCAATTTTTAAAATTATTGATTTTAATTTCACCCAAATAATTACTAAATCAAATCTTGATATTTCATCGTTACTGCCATTTGGCAAAAATGATATTTTAATAACAACCTATAAAAATGGAATTTTTGTTTTAAAGAATAATGAAATTACAAAACCTTTTAAAAACGACAATATTCTTAAAACTAACAGAATATATAAAGCCTGTTTGCTAGGCAATATTTATATTTTGGCTAGTAACCGAGCCGGAGTTTTCTTTTTAGATAGTTTGGGTAATATTTTAAATAATATTGATATAAAAGATGGCCTACAAAACAACAATGTTTTATCGTTATTTAAAGATAGAAATAATAACCTTTGGCTGGGTTTGGATAATGGAATTGATTTAGTAAGGCTCAATTATCCATTTGGATACATACAACCCGATGGCTTTTTAAAAGGTACGGGTTATGCAGTAAATGAATTTAACAATTATTATTATTTTGGAACCAATAATGGCTTATATGTTCGTTTAAAAAACAATAATTCATCTGATGCTTTTCAATTAGTTGAAAACACTGAAGGCCAGGTATGGTCGGTTCAGGTTATTAATAATAAACTACTGGTTTGCCACCATGAAGGTTTGTTTGAAGTAAATGGTTTTAAAGCGAATAAAATATTAGATATAAGAGGCTGTTGGAAATTAATAACCTTAGAAAAAAACGTTGGAAACTTTGTTCTTGGAACTTACAAAGGCTTGTTTTTATTAAAATTAGAAAACAACAACTTTGTATTAAAAACCAAATTAAATAGATTTAAGGAATCGAGTAGGTTTTTAGAAGAAGATGAGAATGGTAATATTTGGGTTGGACATCCATACAAAGGAATTTATAAAATAACACTAAATAAAGATTTACAAAGTGTGCAACAAGTAAAGCTTTACAATAAAAAAGATGGCCTTCCAAATGATTTTGAAAACTATGTTTTTTCAACCGATATAGGTTTAACATTTGCTACAACTAATGGAATTTATAAATACCGAACCGACTTAGATAAATTTGAAATCAACAAATCGTTTATAAATTTACTTGATACATTAAAAAACTACAAACGAATTTTTAATGGAAAAAACGGAAATATATGGTTTATAACTAACCAAGAAATAGGATACTTGAAGCCAAAATACAATGGTTTTGAATACAATTATTCTAAATACATTTTACCTAAACTTGATCAAAATTTAGTTGGTGGTTTTGAGTTTTTAAATGAGTGCAGCGATGGAAATATTTTTATTGGTGTTGAAACTGGTTTTGAGAATATTAATATGAACCAAATAAAACGATTTACAATTCAATTACCATCAGTTATGGTTACTAATATTAGCTCTTTAAATCAATTAGATTCCATTTTTTACAAATACATCAATTCAACCGAAAACGTTTTAGTTATTGACAATAAATCTATTGAGTTTTCTTTCAGTTCGCCCAATTCATATTATTACAAAGATTTATTGTTTTCGAGTTATTTAGAAGGTTGGGAAAAAAAATGGTCGCCCTGGAAAACAAGTAATTTCAGAGAATTTAGTAGGCTTTCATATGGCGATTATGTGTTTCATATAAAAGCAAAGTGCATGGATTTAGAAGGTCCGGAAACCATAATAAAAATACGCATTTTGGCACCTTGGTATTTTAATAAATATGCTAAATTTATTTATGCAATACTTACCATTTTAATATTGGTAATGATTGGTTTTTATCCTCAAATGTTGGTTAGGAAAAAAGCATCGAAAGAAATTGCCGAAAAAGACAGTTATTTTAAACAACAAACCGAAACTTTAAGGTTAGAAAAAGACCGGCAGGAAAAGGAACTAATTGAGTTAAAAAATCAACAATTATTGCTAGAAGTGGAACATCAAGGCAAAGAATTGGCATCTTCAACAATGCATATTGTTCAAAAAAGTGAAAAACTGCTTTCTATAAAAGATAAATTAAAACATATTTTACAAGTAAGCAACGACCCTAAAATTAAACCTGAAATAAGTGAGTTAATAAAAGACATTGATAAAGATACTTTAATAGATAAGGATTGGGAAAAATTTGAATTGTATTTTAATAATATACATGAAAGTTTTACCCAAAGTTTAAAAGCTAAATTTCCTTTACTTTCTCCCAACGACATTAAAATGTGTGCTTATTTACGCATGAATTTATCAACCAAAGAAATCTCTTCTATTTTAAATATATCAACCCGAGGAGTTGAAATTAGCCGTTATCGTTTACGTAAAAAAATGGAGCTAGATGCAGGCACCAATTTAACAGATTACCTATCGAGATTATAGTAGTTAATACTATTAATTTATTAATGGAAATGAAAAACTTGATTAATTTTCAATTACGGAAAGTACTTTCCGTTTGAACTCTTTCTTTTGCTTTTTAATAAAATATAATACTAAGGCGAAGTATATGGAATTAACACCAACCTCGAACTAATGTGAAAATGATGTAACTTATATAAACAATTGTGTAAGGGTTTAAACATAATAGTCAAAACCTTTGTGGTGTTATGAAAAATTTAAAAAATTGTATCGATGCATGTTTAGCTTGTGTGATTTCATGCGAAAGTGGTACTACCAATTGAACTTTGGAGTAACGAAGTAATACAACAAAAACTTACTTATATTCATAATAATTGGGTGGCAATGGGTTTGGTTAATGAACCTTGGCATTGGAAATATAGCAGTGCAATTGATTATGCTGGAGGTAAATGTTTGCTCGATTTGGTAATGATATAGATTAAAGTTACAAACTTTAATTACTTAACCTCACAAGTGACTCACGCCTTGCGTGATTAACATTTGCAAGAGCTATTGGAAAAGGAAGGTAGTCCAATTATTAAAATGTTAAATACCGATTAGGTAGGTGTTAAAACAAATTTATGGGGCTTTTATAATACCACTTAAATAGTATACCTAAAGCATTATGTAAAAGTCAATTCACGCCTTGTGATAATTACATAAAAGTTCCAACCAATTCAAATTTACTTGCCTGCAACAAAAAGTGTTTTGTGTTTGGAAAAAAAAACAGGTATGTTTGAATTTATAAACCTTCCTTAAACAACCCGAAATTGGATAGATATAGGAAGGTTTTAGGAAAAAACATTCCTATATAAACAAGTTAGCAGTAATGGTAGGACGACCCAGCCGAAAGAGATAAAGAATGAAAAAAACGACATTTAAAATATCAAAAATGGACTGCCCATCCGAAGAACAAATGATACGGATGAAACTTGCCGACTTGACAAATATCAACTCGTTGGACTTTGATATACCTAACAGACAACTGACCGTTTTTCACACCGACAACCACGACCAAATTTTTCAGCGACTTGACAACTTAAAGTTTGACACTTCACTTATTAACAGCGTTTCGGTAAACAATTTTACTGAAAAGACAAACAGTGTAGATCAAGAGAAAAAATTACTTTGGCAAGTTTTAGCAATTAACCTTTTCTTTTTTGTACTTGAAATTACGACAGGTTTCATTTCAAACTCAATGGGACTTGTTGCCGACAGTTTGGATATGCTTGCCGACAGTATTGTTTACGGACTTGCACTTTTTGCAGTCGGTGGGACAATGACACGAAAGAAAAATATTGCAAAATCGGCTGGTTATTTTCAGTTGACACTTGCCGTTTTCGGTTTAATAGAAGTAGTCAGACGATTTGTTGGGACTGAAACAATTCCTGCATTTCAGACAATGATTATTATTTCAATTCTTGCACTTATTGGCAATGGACTTTGTTTGTATTTACTGCAAAAAAGTAAAAGCAAAGAAGCACATATGCAAGCAAGTATGATTTTTACATCAAATGACGTAATTGTAAATCTTGGAGTTATTGTAGCAGGTGGACTTGTTTACTTGACAAACTCAAAATATCCTGACCTTATCGTTGGGACAATTGTATTTTTCATCGTTGGACAAGGGGCATTTAAAATTCTAAAACTATCAAAATGACGACAGAAAGAAGAACTGTCTCGTCCTAGAATAGGTTTACACAAAAAAGTGTAAACAAATGAAAAAAACAGAGATAGAAAAAGAGGCCATCATAGCCGAGTATTTAACAGGAACATCAAGTTACAGAAAACTAGGTAGTAAGTATCAAATTGATTTTAGAATGATACATTCGTGGGTAATAAAATACCAAGGAAAATCATTGAAGCCAAGTAAATCAAAGAAAAAAACAGAAGAAATAGAAGTTCTTCCCAAAAATGTAAAGCAGCTTCAAGAAGCATTGCGAATGGCAAAACTTCACAATAAATTGTTGAATAACATTATTGATATTGCAGAAGAGCAACTCCAAATCGATATCCGAAAAAAGTCTGGCACCAAGCGGTAGAAAGAACAGAACAAAGTATACCTCGTTGCATAAACGACCTTTGTTCGCTGCTTGGTTATAGTAGGCAAAGCTACTATCAAGGTACTAAATTTATTAAGGAAAAAACTTATCAAGCTGATTTAATAATAGCAGAAGTATTGAGTTATAGGGTTCATCAAGACCGATTAGGAACACGTAAATTGCTAGATGAAATGCAGCCTTTTCTTGCATCCCATCAATTTCAAATAGGTAGAGATGCCATGTTTGATTTATTGGCCGAGAATGGATTATTGATACGGAAAAACAAACGAAGAGGTTGTATTACTACGCTCTCAAAACATCGTTTTAAGAAGTATCCAAATATCATCAGGGACTTTATTCCTATTGGTCCTAATCAGCTTTGGGTAAGCGATATTACTTATATTCATCTAGCAAAAGGTTTTGCTTATTTAAGCTTAATAACAGATGCCTATAGCAGAAAAATTGTAGGATTTTACTTGAGTAAAGATTTAACGGCAAATGGCCCTTTGCAAGCTTTAAAAATGGCTTTAAAAGGCAATGCAGGAATTTAAAATTTAATACATCATAGCGACCGTGGAGTTCAGTATTGCTGCGATGCCTATGTGAAATTATTAACTGATAATAAAATAAAAATAAGCATGACCGAGAATGGTGATCCATTGGAAAATGCAATTGCAGAAAGATTGAATGGCATTTTAAAACAAGAACTTTTAGAAGAAGAATAACCAGATTATAACAAGGCTCAAAATGCAGTAGCAGTGGCTTGTAGCACTTATAATCACCTCAGACCACATGGCAGTATTGATAACTTAAAACCTGCGGAAGCACATCTTTTAAAAGGTGAAATAAAAAAACGTTGGAAGAATTATTATCAAATAAATAAGAAAAAAAAGGAGGAGGAGCTTATGAACTGTTAGGTTTTATTAGGCATTATCAGAATGCGTAATTACTAAAAATCCGCTTTGTTTAACAATGAAACAAAGCGGATAATTACGCTATCTGACTGGGTTAATCCTAGAGAGTTGCTCCTCAGCAGAGCTCTTTTCCGCTTCATCCAGTTCAGCAAATGTAAACGGTATTTAGGATTTAAATTAATTGTGTAAACTTGTACCAGGATTTTTAACCAATAAGTGTAAACTTTTTTCAGGACGACATAGGTAAACAACTTAACCCAAATCAGACGACAAAAAAGAAATGAAAATTGGACATGTAATCCTTGACACGAGAGAAAGGCAGCACATAACACGGGTTTGGCAAAAGTGGCGGTTCAGTGCTCCGCAGTCCGCCAATTGGCGCAGGTTAATCATCCGCTAGCTAGCGGATGGTGAAAATCGCCACCTTCGCCAATCTGCAAACCGTTATGTGCCACTCTCACAAGTTTTATCACGCAAGACATAAGTCACTTTTTAGAATGAATATTAAACAAATTAAAATTAAATTTGAGGCATGACCACACTAGTAATAATTGTATTTATAATTGGCTATTTAGCCATTGCGTTTGAACATCCCCTTAAGCTAAACAAAGCCGCTGCTGCTTTGCTTACAGGCGTTTTCTGTTGGACCATTTACATGTTTAGCGGAGTAGAAAAAGAACATGCAGTGGAAGAACTGCTTCATCACCTTGGCGAAATTTCGTCTATACTATTTTTTTTATTGGGTGCTATGACCATAGTAGAGTTAATAGACAGTCATGACGGTTTTACACTTATAACCGACAAAATAAAAACCCGCAGCAAAACAAAGTTGCTTTGGATTATTGGCATCATTACCTTTTTCTTATCTTCATTGCTCGACAACCTTACTACAGCAATTGTTATGACATCTTTAACAGCAAAACTGCTTGATGAAAAAAATGACCGCTTATGGTTTACAAGTTTAATTATTATTGCAGCAAATGCAGGCGGTGCATTTTCGCCCTTAGGCGATGTAACTACCACCATGCTTTGGATAGGCAAACAAATAACCGCTCAAAATATTATAGTCCAATTATTTTTGCCAAGCATTGCTGTTTGTTTAGTTCCACTTTTAATTATTACGCCTAAATTTCGCAATCAAACATTCACATTTAACAATGTTACTTCAACTGCTGTTAACAAAAAGGAAGCAAACATTATTTTAGTTTCGGGTATTCTTTTGTTACTTTTTGTTCCTATTTTTAAAATGCTTACCCATTTACCTCCTTTTATGGGTGTGTTATTTGCGTTAGGTATTTTATGGATTGTGGTTTCGGTAATTCATTACAAAAAACCACTTGACCAAAAACAAAAGCTAACCGTTACCCATGCTTTAGAAAAAATAGACACCCCAAGCATTTTATTTTTCCTTGGAATATTGCTTGCAGTTTCTGCCTTTCAATCTTTTGGTATTCTTAAACAACTTGCAAATTTTTTAGATAATTCTTTAGGCAATATTTATTCAATAGGTACTGCCCTTGGACTTGTTTCGGCCATAGTTGACAATGTGCCGCTAGTGGCAGCAGCACAAGGAATGTACGATTTACAAACCTATCCCACCGACCACTACTTTTGGGAGTTTATGGCGCTAACAACAGGAACAGGGGGAAGTGCAATCATTATTGGTTCGGCAGCAGGTGTAGCTGCTATGGGAATTGAAAATATAGATTTTATGTGGTACTTTAAAAAAATAAGTTGGATAGCTCTTGCAGGTTTTATTGCAGGTATTTTAGTTTTTATTTTACAAACAAAAATATTTTAAAAAAGGCCAAGATTAGAGATAGTAACTTTGTAAAATGAACATTACCCCAATAAATAAAATAAAGTCATTTATTGAATGGTTACAAACCAAGCTGAATAAAAAGCAATTCATTATTTTATCGAGTATACTTGTTGGGCTTTCGGTTGGTATAGCGGCCATTATTTTAAAAACGTTTGTTCATTACATATTTATTGCTGCAACGTATAAGGAGTTAGGCAATTTAAAATACTTATTTCTTGTATTGCCAATTATTGGTATATTTTTAACTGTTTTATTGGTTAAAAAACTGCTTCACGCAAAACTTGACAAAGGATTATCGCATATACATTATGCCATTTCCAAAAAATCGAGCAATGTACCTAAAGAGCAAATGTATGCGCAAATTTTAACCAGTTCTTTAACCGTTGGTTTTGGAGGTTCAGCAGGACTTGAAGCACCAATTGTAATTACAGGTGCCGCATTTGGTTCAAATTATTCAAAAACCTATCATTTAAGTTACAAGGAAAGAACTTTGCTTTTAGCTTGTGGCATTGCAGCAGGAATTGGTGCTGCTTTCAATGCTCCCATTGCTGGTGTTTTATTTGCATTAGAAGTACTGCTAATTGACATTAGTATTTCTGCATTTACCCCAATTATAATTTCGGCAGCTACGGGTGCATTAATATCAAAAATAATTCTGCAAGACGATATTCTATTGTCATTTAATTTACAACAACCTTTTAATTACACTAATGTTCCATTTTACATACTTTTGGGTTTATTGGCAGGTGTAATTTCAGTGTATCATTCTCGTGCGTTTACCAAAATTGAAAAGTTATTTAGTAAGTCACCTAATAAAATATATATAAATATAGCAATTGGAGGCATGGCTTTAGCGGCTCTACTTTTTGTTTTTCCCTCTTTATTTGGCGAGGGTTATCAAAGTATAAAATCCCTTGCTTTACAACAGCCCGAAAACTTATTAAATAATGGGTTATTTCAAAATTATAAAAGCAACGAATGGTTTGTTTTAATTTTTGTGGGTGTATTAATATTCGTTAAAGCAATTGCAACTGCACTTACCTTAGGCAGTGGAGGAAATGGAGGAAATTTTGCTCCATCATTATTTGTAGGTTCATACCTTGGCTTTTTTCTTTCAAGGTTTTTTAATATGCTTCACCTAACAAATTTACCTGAAAGTAATTTTACAATTGTTGGCATGGCAGGTATATTAAGCGGACTTTATCATGCACCATTAACAGCAATATTTTTAATAGCTGAAATAACAGGCGGCTACACATTAATGATTCCTTTAATGATTGTTTCTTCTATTAGTTATGCCATTTCAAAATACTTTGAACCATTTTCGATGGACACTAAAATACTTGGGGAAAGCGGAAAAATACTCACCTACGACAGAGACTACAATATTTTAACTACTATCAATACTTCAAATTTAATTGAAACCAATTTTCAAAAAATAGCTCCAACTGACACCTTGGGTAATTTGGTAGAAATAATAGCTAAATCGAAAAGAAATATTTTTCCAGTTACCGACAGTGAGAACAAATTTTTAGGTATCATTATTCTTGATAACATTAGAGATATTATGTTTAAAAATGAATTGTACAATAAAGTAACTGCAAAAGAATTAATGACAAATCCTCCAACAACTATTTCATTAACCCAAACAATGGAAATAGTAATGAAAAAATTTGATGAAACAGGAGCTTGGAATTTACCCGTAATTGACAATGGACATTACATTGGGTTTATCTCTAAATCGAGTGTGTTTTCGAGCTATAGAACAAAGTTAAAAGAAACAACAATATCATAAAAAAAGCACTATAAAAAGCACCATTAACAACCCATTTGAATTAGTTGGATTTTAGAACTTTAAATTTTTTTGACTTAAATATAAATTAGTTTTTCAAATTGCTTTTTGCGTTCCTAATTACCCAAGCTCTCTCAAGGGTTATTCATACAAGTTGTGAGTCACTTGTGAGAAAGAATTATTAAAGCTAAAAACCTTGCTAATAAAAAACAAATTTTGATTTTGATGAAAAAAAGGGTATGTTTGATTTCGTAAACCTTTTTAAATAAATAAGTTATAGTCAAGCTTAAGTTCTCTCCTGATTATTTAGAATAAATTATAAATCCACAATTTTTTTAACAAATAAAATGGAAGCAATTAAAAAAGAAGACGATAGATTTAAAGGATTCTTGGAATCTGCTCCAGATGCAATTGTTATTGTGGACAATGATGGAAAAATTCAAATTATAAATTTTCAAACTGAACAACTATTTGGTTACACCCGTAACGAACTTATAGGAAAAGAAGTGGAAGTATTAATGCCACCTCATTTTAAAAATACGCATCACAAACACAGACATAATTTCGCTGCCGAACCTCAGGCTAGAGCAATGGGAAAAGGGATGGAATTATTCGGACAACACAAAGACGGTAGCGTATTTCCTGTTGCTATTAGCATTAGTAAATTGGAAACCGAAAATGGTTCTTTAATGGCTGCAACTATTAGAGATGTTAGTTATGAAAAGAAAATTGAAAAGGCATTGATTCAAGCCAAAGAAAGTGCTGAAAAAGCAAAACAAATTGCGGAAGATGCAATGGAAGCAAAACAAAACTTTTTATCTAATATGAGCCACGAAATTAGGACACCTATGACAGCAATTATAGGTTTTTCAAAAGTGGTTCTGAAAACAGATTTAACGGATAGACAAAAGGAATACATTTCAGCTATAAAAACTAGCAGTGATGCTTTGCTCGTGCTTATTAACGACATTCTTGATTTAGCAAAAGTGGATGCTGGGAAAATTACTTTTGACCTTTTGCCCTTTAATTTAAAATCATCTATATCAATTTTGCTCCACTTATTTGATATAAAATTTCAAGAAAAGGGGTTAAAACTGGTTAAAAAATTTGACAAAACAATTCCGGAATTATTGTTAGGTGATTCGGTGCGTTTAAATCAAATAATGCTGAATTTATTAAGCAATGCTATTAAGTTTACCCCCGAAGGAGAGATTTGTGTAAGTATCAATTTGAAAAGTGAAGATGATGCAAATGTAAATATTGAATTTATGGTTGCCGATACAGGAATAGGAATACCTGAACATATGATACCAACAATTTTCGAAAACTTTGTACAAGCTACAACTAGCACCGCAAGACTTTTTGGAGGAACAGGTTTAGGTCTTGCTATTGTAAAGAAATTGGTTGAAAAACAAGGTGGTATTATTACAGTAAAAAGTAAAATAGACCAAGGTTCTACTTTTAGTTTTGTATTAAGCTTTAAAAAGTGCGAAGCAGAAATGCCAATTATTACTGGCTTAACCGAAATAGAATTAGATAAAGACATAAAGAATTTAAAAGTATTAGTAGTTGAAGATGTTGCATTGAATCAATTACTAATGAAAATAATATTAGACGACTTCGGATTTGAAAGAGAAATTGCGGAGAATGGAAAAATTGCCATAGAAAAATTGCAAACTAAATCTTTTGACATTATACTAATGGACTTGCAAATGCCCGAAATGAATGGATTTGAAGCTACAGAAATAATTCGTAAAGTATTAAACTCTAACATTCCAATTATTGCATTAACAGCTGATGTAACCGAAACAGATTTAGCACAGTGTAAAGCCGTTGGAATGAATGACCACATTGCCAAACCAATTGATGAAAAATTGCTTTATAATAAAATAGTAAAGTTAGTAAAAAAATGACAATAATTAAAACTTACAAAGTCTCTTAATTGCAAAGAAACGCTAGCCAATAGCAGCAAATTTTATAAGTCGGGGTTTAGTGCTCCGCAAATAGGTTTATAGTAGCTGAAAGTTCCGTTATTAGCAACAATAATGGTCCTAAAAACCCCGCACACCATAAATCAGAAAGCCAATAAAAGCATGCCTAACTAACCACTCAATCATTGACTCAAAGATTGACAATGTGTAAATAATGCAATTTATATATTTTATTATGTAACTCTAAGGTTTGCCTAGAGGTTAATTTTGAATTTTAATTAAACATAATAAAATGAAAAAGTTTTTTCTAAACAATTCTTTTTTTCTAACAACAATGTGCTGTTTACTAATTGTTTCATGCGACAACGGCAAGAAAACACCTGAGGTAAAAACTACAACCAAACAACATATGGATGCAGAAACTAAAACAATTGAAAATATGCAAGTGGCTTACAAAGGAGAAAAGACAGCAATAGCTAAATACGAAGCGTTTTCAAAGAAGGCTGAAGAAGAAGGCTACCATAACATTGCCTTGTTATACAATGCAGTTTCAGCAGCCGAGAACATTCATGCTAATAACCACAAAGCGGTGATTGAAGATGCAGGAGCAACCGTTCCCATTATAATTCCTGAGTATAAAGTTAAAACAACAAAAGAAAATTTGCATGACGATATAGATGGAGAAGCCTATGAGGCCAAAACAATGTACCCCGATTTTTTAAAAACTGCGGAAACAGCAAATAATCAAATTGCTTTTTTAAGTCTTACCTATGCTATGCAAACGGAACTAAAACATAAATTCTTTTTTGAGAAAACCTTGGGCGATATTAACAGTAATACCCTAAACAGTATACCTTCCAAATATTTTGTTTGCCCTGCTTGCGGCAATACCTATTCTACAGCACCCAAGCATTGCGACTTTTCATTAACAGACAGAGAAAAATTTATAGTGTTTGAATAAAAAACAATAAAAAAATGATGAAACAATTAGAGAACAAAGTAGCCATTATAACGGGCGGTGCAGGTAGTATTGGTAAAACAACTGCTAAATTATTTTTAGAAGAAGGAGCAAAAGTTTTATTGGTAGATATTAGTGAAACCCAATTGAAAGAGGTAACAAATGATTTAGGAAGTAAAAATGTAGCCTATTTTGTTGCTGATGTGTCAAAGGCAATGGAAGTGGAGGGTTATGTAAATGAAGCGGTAAAATTATTTGGTAAAATTGATGTGTTTTTCAATAATGCAGGCATTGAAGGGGTAGTAAAACCAATAGTTGATTACCCTGAAGATGTTTTTGACAAAGTGATAGCAGTAAACGTAAAAGGAATATGGTTAGGAAATAAATATGTATTGCCACAAATGAATGAAGGTGGAAGCATTATTATGACCTCTTCTGTGGCTGGAATTTTAGGTTTTGCGGGTTTAGGAGCTTATGTAACAAGCAAACATGCTGTAGTTGGAATTATGAGAACAACGGCTATTGAAGCAGCCCCGCTTAAAATTCGGGTTAATTCTGTTCATCCAGCACCAGTAAATAATAGAATGATGCGTTCCATAGAAGCAGCAGCTTCTGCTGGGCATGGTGATGAAGTGAAAAAACAATTTGAAGCAACAATACCGTTAAAGCGTTATGCTGAACCAATAGAAATTGCACAATTGGTTTTATTTTTAGCTAGCGATAATAGTCAATACATTACCGGCACTACGCAAGTTATTGATGGAGGAATGTGCGCTCAGTAGTAGTTGTTTGCTGGTTCTAATTTGTAATTCGAACCTTTTTAATACAGGATTTGCAATCTTTTGTCAATTCATATTTAAAAGCTTTTAAAATAATTGAGTCGTAAGCATTAAAAATACATATAATATAAATACGGTTTGCAAAATCGCACTAGCAGATACAGAAAAAAACAATTATGAACCAAACACATATTCATTTGCTGATTACCCATCTTCCAATTTTCGGTTCCATATTGGGTGGACTAGTTTTATTACACGGTATTGGGGTAAGAAGCAATCAAACAAAAATAGCTGCGTATTACATTTTTTTATTGTCATCAATTGGAGCAGGTATAGCATATTTTACAGGCGAAGCAGCTGAAGAAACAGTTGAAAATATACAAGGTGTGGTGGAAGCGAGTATCAAACAACACGAGGAATTTGCATTATTTGCACTTATATCATTAATCATTTTGGGTGTTACAGCTTTAATAGGTTTATTTCTGACATGGAGAAATTCTGCATTGACAAGAACTGTAGCATTTATTATTTTATTTATTTCATTCCTTAGCTTTGTAATAGTTGCAAGAACAGGATACTTGGGCGGGCAAATTAGACATACAGAAATTACGAATGGAACTAACGTTCCAACTGAGAATTTGGAAAACGAAAAAGACGATTAAAAATTGTTCTACTTTTAATAGTATCAATTATAAATTTCAGGCAATAAAGTTTATTTTCGAATATGTCTGCAAATCATTTTAACATATCAGGTTTAACCAACGAACAAGTATTACAAGCAAGATTTAAATTTGGGCAAAATAAGGTAGATTACAAACAAGAAAACACATTCTTAGATACCTTAAAACGCATTGCCAAAGAACCAATGATAATTCTATTATTGGCAGCTTCTACCATCTATTTTATTAGCGGAAAAACGGGTGACGGAATTTTTCTTGTTGTTGCTATTTTATTTCAAATATCCATTTCCTTGTATCAGTTTTCTAGAAGCAAGAATGCTTTAGAAAAGTTAAAAGACTTGTCGCAGCCAAACTGTAAGGTTATTCGAAACAACAAAATTGAAGAAATAAAAAGTGAAGAAATTGTAATGGGTGATAGCTTAATGATTGAAGAAGGCACCTCCATTTCGGCTGATGGCACTATTATTCATTCCAACGATTTTTCTGTAAATGAATCGATACTAACAGGTGAATCGCTTGCGGTTTTTAAGGACAAAGAAAACAAATTTATTTATAGTGGAACAACTGTTGCAAGTGGTTTGGCTATTGCCACTATAACAGCTATAGGCAACGAAACCAAACTAGGTAAAATTGGAAAAAGTTTAGAAAGTATTACCGAAGAAAAAACACCATTAGAACATCAAATTACCAATTTTGTAAAATGGATGGCGATTGCTGGAACTATAGTTTTTGTAATTGTTTGGGCAATTAATTATTGGCAGACCCAGAATTTATTGAATAGCTTATTACAGTCGCTTACATTAGCAATGAGTATTTTGCCCGAAGAAATTCCTGTTGCATTTACCACATTTATGGTATTAGGTGCTTGGCGTTTAATGAAAATGGGCATTGTAGTAAAGCAAATGAAAACGGTTGAAACCTTGGGAAGTGCAACGGTTATTTGTACAGACAAAACAGGAACTATTACTGAAAACAAAATGAGTTTGGCAAAAATATTTGTGTTAAAAAGCAATAAAATATTTGACCCAAAAGAGGCATTAAACGAGGAGGAAAAGGAAATAATAACATTGGCCATGTGGGCGAGTGAACCCATTCCTTTTGACCCAATGGAAGTGGCACTTCACCAAACCTATAAAGATGTAACACAAAATGATGAACGACCAAACTATAAACTCATTCATGAATATCCTTTAGGCGGTAAACCGCCAATGATGACACATGTATTTTCGAATATTAAAAGCAACAGAATTATAACCGCCAAAGGCGCTCCCGAAGCATTGTTAAATGTTTCAAAACTTACCGATAAAGAAAAGACAGACATTCACGCGGCTATTCAACTTTTGGCAACGGAGGGTTTCAGAGTTTTAGGTGTTGGTGTTTCTAATTTTAAAGGAGATAACTTTCCGGCAAATCAACAAGATTTACCGTTTCAATTTAAAGGTATTGTTGCTTTTTACGACCCTCCTAAAAAGAATATTCAAAGCGTATTGACAGATTTTTACAAAGCAGGTATTAATGTGAAAATTATTACGGGTGATAATGCGGCCACTACTACGTCAATTGCAAAACAAATTGGTTTTAAGGATTATGACAAAACTGTTTCAGGAGATGAGCTGATGGAATTATCTGAAAAAGATTTGCAAAACTGCGTAATGAATACATCTATTTTTACAAGAATGTTTCCCGAAGCCAAACTAAAAATAATTAATGCTTTAAAAGCCAATAACCAAATTGTAGCAATGACAGGCGATGGCGTGAATGATGGACCGGCATTGAAAGCAGCACATATTGGAATTGCAATGGGTAAAAAAGGAACAGAAATAGCAAAGCAAGCAGCATCGCTGATTCTATTAGAAGACGATTTGTCTAAAATGGTAGATGCAATTGCTATGGGCAGGAAGATTTACACCAATCTTAAAAAAGCCATTCAATACATCATTTCCATTCATATTCCAATAATTCTCACAGTTTTTATTCCTTTAGCTTTAGGGTGGATTTATCCGAATATTTTCTCGCCTGTACACATCATTTTTTTAGAAATAATAATGGGTCCTACTTGTTCTATCATTTATGAAAACGAACCTATTGAGAAAAATACAATGTTGCAAAAACCCAAGCCACTGACAACAACTTTCTTTAATTGGAAAGAACTATCCGTAAGCATTGTTCAAGGAATTATAATAACAGCAGGAACTTTATTTGTTTACCAATATTCAGTAACAAATGGTTATGAAGAAGCAATTACTCGAACAATGACTTTTACTGTTTTAATTACAGCAAATATTTTTCTTACATTAATAAACCGCTCATTTTATTATTCTATTTTAACTACCTTAAAGTATAAAAACAATTTGGTTCCATTAATCATTTTTATAACCATCGCTATTGTAGGGCTTATTCTTACTATTAGACCATTAAGAACATTTTTTGAGTTTGGAGCCTTAAATGGCTTTCAAGTGTTGTTTTGTATATTTATTGGTTTTATTTCAGTTATATGGTTTGAAATAGTGAAACTTGTTAAGAGAACAAAAGCCAAAAAAATAAATGAGGGCTAACATATAATAGCTATTTGGCAAAATAGAGACGCAATGTCTGTTGATTGATGATACCAAGTTGTTTTACATTTATGCTTAAATTTTTTAGTAAAACTTAGATGCATTAGCTGTTCATTACAATTATATTGAACTATTTCAGGTATGCTTTCAATATAAGTTTGAGGTTGATAAGGTACTTAACTTATTAAATCCAAATCGTTATAAAAGAAAAAGGTCAGATTGCTCTGACCTTTTCTTACTAATAAATATAAAACATGAAAAATTTAATTCTTTTGGAATTTAATGTTTTTTACAGCATTACCTGCTTGTACTTTTAATAAATAAATACCTGATTTTAAAGAACGAGTATCCAAATTAATAGTTCCAGTTCCATTATTTTGGTTGTTTTCTTTTATTAAAACTATTTCACCTAACATGTTATATACAAACACTTTAGCATCTTTTTCTGATACGTTTCCTAAATCGATAAATAACGACTCAGAAGCAGGATTTGGATAAACTATTATATTATTAAGTGTTTGTTCATTTACACCAATTACATCACAAATATTACAAGTACTCCAGCAGTAGGTACCTACTATTTTAGCTGCACTATCTTTTACATCTACAAAACGATTAGTGAAATTTCCAACTGTTTTGGTACAAGGATCAGTTACATTGAATTGTTCTTGATCTAACCAATTTCCAACTGTAAATTTAAAATCGTAAGAACCTGTATCCAATGTTAAAGTAGTTGACCAAATATTATTTCCAATAGATGTCATTTTTGTACAATCACCGCACCAGCCATTGAAGCTACCATTTAATGTAACCCCTTTAATTGCAAGGCTATCATCAACATAATTTTTCATATTAACTTTAAAAGTAATTTTTGCTTTAGGTGAAGTATTTAAACAACTTAAGCAACTTTCCCAACATACTACAGGCAATGTATCAATTAATTTTGTTACAGTAAATGATCTATTGGTAAAGCCCGATTTTGTTGTAGTACAAGGTAAACCTTCTTTTAATAACTCTTGCGATTTCCAAGCTCCAATTACATATTTGAAATCGTATGATGAATCTTTATCTAACAAAATAGTAGCCATCCATATATCTGTTCCAGGCTTTTGAGTCATTTTAGTACAATCGCCACACCACCCATTAAAAGTTCCGTTTAATGTAACGGTATCGCCTGCTGCAGGTTTGTTTTTACTCATATCAACTTGAAAAGTAACACTTGCTTTAGTTGGAGTAGCATTTCCGCCAAAAGCTATATCATCAAAGTAATAAGTTCTTTCGCCTGCAGTAGCACCAGTAGTTCCAAAATTACAAAACACTGATATTTTATTGTATGTAAATGCTAAATTTAAAGCAGCAGTTCCATTTGCATGATTAGCAAAATTGAACGATAACGTTTGCCATCCATTTGCAACCGTTGTTGTTGCTTCAGTTTCTACACTTCTAGTTGGGTCGTTAGCATCTTCAGCTTTCATTCTAATTGGTGTTCCGGAAGTTGGAGAATAAACGCGCATGCTAATAGTTTTTGCTGTAGCAGTGAAAGGAATGGCAGAGCTAAATCCAACAGTACCACCAATTGTTGTTCCTGCCCATAACTCAGCGGTGTTTGATTTAATTATCTTACAAGCTTTATTGCTAGAAACTGCAGGGTCAGTAACAATTGAACTGGCATTTCCACCAAAATCAGTTAAACCGTAATTTAAAGTGGTACTTTCGAATGTTACAGGCATATTTAATTGAGGAACAACTACAATTGAACCAAAAGTAACATCATCAAAATAATATGTTCTTTCACCTGCTATTGCACCAGTAGTTCCAAAATTAAAGAACAATGATACTTTTTTGTAAGTAAAAGCTAAGTTTAATGCTGCAGTTCCGGTTGCTTGGTTTGCAAAGTTAAACTCTAAAGTTTGCCATCCATTTGCAACCGTGGTTGTTGCTTCAGTTTCTACACTTTTAGTTGGGTCATTAGCATCTTCTACTTTCATTCTAATTGGTGTTCCAGAAGTTGGAGAATAAACGCGCATGCTAATAGTTTTTGCCGTTGCAGTAAAAGGAATTGCATTTCCAAAACCAGTTGACCCACCTAAAGTAGTTCCAGCCCATAACTCAGCAGAACCCGATTTAATAACTTTACAAACTTTGTTTGACGATAGAGCAGGGTCTACAACTATTGAACTGGTATTTCCACCAAAATCAGTTAAACCATAATTTAATGTGGTGCTTTCGAATGTTACAGGCATATTTAATACTGGAACAACAGAACCATCGCCAAATTGTACATTATCCCATAAATATGTTTTGGTTCCAGCAATAGCACCTGTAATTCCAAAATTGA
>CAMCEM010000002.1 GCA_945873755.1 Chitinophaga pinensis
TTTTGTATTCATCGTCTATAGCTGGACCTAATTGCTGCATTATGTATTTTTGAACTGCATCTTTTCCCTGGGTTTGTTGTATTAATGCCAGCCTATTTGCCATAACAGTATCTTTCATAACCATATTGTTAAATACTTGCTGTTTGCGTTGGTAATTTTTAGCATTCATTATTTCTTCCAACTCTTTTTTCGATACTTTTTTCCCCTGAACTATATAAAATTGACTTCCACTCGATTCTTTATTCGGGTTAATATCATCACCAGTTCGGGCAGCACACAATGCCCCTTTTGAATGGATGATATCTTTGTTTATTTCGGCAGGTATCGTATAATTGGGTCCGCCATTTCCTAACGTTTGTAATGAATCAGCAGTTCGCGATTGTGGGTCGCCACCTTGTACCATAAACTCACGAATAATTCTATGAAATAATAAATCGTCATAATATTTTTCTCGTATTAATTTTTTAAAATTATCGCGGTGTTTGGGTGTTTCATCGTACAACATAAAAATCATATCGCCATATGAAGTACTAATTTTTACATATTCTTTTAAAGCCTTTACCGGTTTTGGCTTTGCTTTACTTTGGGTTACTTTGGGTTTTTGAGCAAATGCAGTACTAAAAACCAATACAAATAAATAGACTAATAGATTTTTCAATTTCATTTTATTCGGGTATTAAATCGTTTTCTTCAAAATACTTAACTACTAATTTACGCAAATAGTATTCTTGCGAAAGTAAATCTTTATATTCCGGCTGTGTTATTAAATCATAATGAGGCCAACCTTCTTCATCGGTATACTCAAATTTAAAAAAACCTTCATAACTCAATAGTTTACATGTAGCAATGTGAAACAAATCCATTTTCTCTGCTTTTGTAAATTCTCTGTTCTGCCCTAATTCTCTTATACCTATTAAAAACAAAATGCCATTCATATCGGGCTTTTTGCCAAACTGAGTTTTTAAACCAAACACTATTTTATACCATTTTAGTTTGGTTAACTCATCAAATTCTTCACTAACCATATTGTGCGAATATGCTAAAAAAGTTTTTAAAGTGGGTATTAATTTTTTTAAAAGGAATTTTTTCATCATTTATATTTATTATCGTATCATGAATAAACTTATTTTAAAAAATATAATTTTCTTACTTTTGGTTTTGCCAAATTATTTATTGGCTCAACCTGCTAATAATTGGTGGAATCAATCGGTTTTTTACGAAATATTTGTGCGAAGCTTTTACGATAGCAATGGCAATGGTATTGGCGATTTTAATGGTATAACAGCAAAACTTAATTACTTAAACGATGGAGACTCTAACACCAAAACCGATTTAGGCATAAAAGGCATTTGGTTAATGCCAATAAATGCATCGCCAAGTTACCATGGATATGATGTAACCGATTACAAAGCAGTAAATGCACAATATGGAACCACTGCCGATTTTAAAAACATGGTTAATGAAGCTCACAAAAAAGGTATAAAAGTAATTATTGATTTTGTTATTAACCATACTTCAAGCCAACATCCATGGTTTATAAAGTCGGCCAATAACGATGTATTTTACCGTAATTTTTATAGGTGGAACACCACCAAACCAACTTACAAAGGTCCGTGGGGGCAGGATTTATGGTACACAAAAAATGGCAGTAATTATTACGCATTGTTTTGGAGCGAAATGCCCGATTTAAACTATAACTATCAACCTGTGAAAGACAGTATTTTTGATGCTGCAAAATTTTGGATTGACAGCATGAACATTGATGGTTTTAGGTTAGATGCAGCCATGTATTTATACGAAAATGGAAGTAACGTATTGAACCAACCCGAAACTTTTCAGTTTTGGACCGATTTTAATGCTTATTGCAAATCACTAAACCCCAATTTTATGACAGTTGGCGAAGTTTGGACAAGCACCAGCACTGTTAAAAACTATAATAATAAACTCGATAATTGTTTTGATTTTGATTTAGCATCAGCTATGTTAAATACTATGAAAAGTAATAATACTTTTCAACTTAGAAATACCATAAAATATGCTTACGACAATTTGCAATTTAATAAATTCAGTACTTTTTTAACCAACCACGACCAAAACCGTGTTTATGATGAAATGAATGGGGATATAAATAAATTAAAAGCTTTGGCAGCTATGTATTTAACATTGCCTGGCACTCCTTACCTATATTATGGCGAAGAAATAGGAATGAAGGGCGTAAAACCCGATGAAAAAATAAGAACACCAATGCAATGGAATGCCAATACAAATGCAGGTTTTAGTTCAGTAAATCCTTGGCAAGCCGTAAATAATAATTTTTCTATTTATAATGTGCAAAGCATGGAAACCGATGCAAATTCTTTGTTAAATTATTATAAAAATTTAATTCAAACCAGAAATAATTTTCCGGCTTTAAGCGTTGGTACCTATCAAAATGTAATTTGTTCCGATAGTGCTGTGTTTTCGTTTATTCGCATGCAGAATAACCAGCCATATTTGGTATTAACCAATACTGCAAATAGAACAATTAATGGATTTAACTCCCTTATAAATATGTTGGGTTGGGCTAATGGAAATTTTAAATGTAAAGAACTTTTAATGAACAAAACAGAATCGTTTTATGTTACAGATAATGTAATCGGTGGCATTTCATTAGCACCTTACGAAACAAAAATTATTCAATTAGACAGAAGCACATCAATAGAAAAAATAGACGAATTGGTTGAATTAACCATTTACCCTAACCCAACAAATGATGTTATAAATATTGAGTTAAACGCTATAAAAAATAAATCTACTGAACTTGTATTAATGAACCAATTAGGAAAAACAGTTTATAACCAAACAATAAATAGTAATGGATTTGCCCTAATAAAAATGGAGGGGTTGCCTGCAGGCATTTATTTTTTAAAGGTTAATAATGGAAAAACGTATAAAATAGTAAAACTGTAAAGTATATTATTTTAAAGTAAATGTAAAAGTAGCTCCTAAAAAAGCTTGGCCATATTGAATTCTGTAATCGGGTTGCCACCGCAATGATAAATTTTCAGTTACATCAAATTCTTGTAAATGAGCATCAACTGCTGCATCCATAATTTGCAAACCATACAATGCACCAATTCCTATCCACGATAAATCTCTGTTTTCTCTATAGAAATCTCTAAACGAAACTAAGTTGGCAATATCCAAAGGCTCTAAAGATGGGTCGGTTAAGGTTAAGCCCGCATTTCTATCTTTAACTGCTTGGCGCAAATCATCGTATTGTTTTTGATAAAAAGTAACAGAATAAATTAATGCCGCAAAACCACCGTAAACTATGGGTAATTTCCAATATTTTTTATTATAAATTTGACCTAAACCAGGAACAAAAGCCAAAAAGGTGACTTTTTTTGGACGGCTCCATTTGGTGGTATCAGAAACGTAAGGTTTATCTTCCACCTTTTGCGCATAAGCTGTATTTGCTAGCATTAACACACAAAGAATGAATAATATTTTTTTTAACATAAAAGCTTTTTTGCTCCCATCACATTGGGATTTTACTTGTACAAAAGTAATATTTTACTTGGTTAATTCAATTTTGAATATTTGAATGTCTTATAAGAATTCACAAACTCAATCAAATTACTTGGCATCGAACAAAGATTTTGCCCATGTATTAAAAAAATCTGTTTTAGAATACTTACCTGAAATTTGAATAATTTTCTTTTCATTTGGTAGTAAATCGAAGTAATTATCTTCAAATTGATAAGGTTTATTATCTGTTCTTAAAAACACATTTTTGGCTAATTTATCACTTGATATTTCTATTTGATTTTTATTTAAATATTTAAAATAAATAGTAGGTTTTTGAAGTAATAAATCTTTTGGTTTTACAAAATAATGCAATGCATTTATTGAAGTATTTTCATTGTTAAATGTTGCTGATAAAACCAAATTATTCAAGTTGATATCACCTTTCAATTTGCTTTTATCGAAATAATAATAAATGCTGCTGGTATTTGATTTTACAATGGTTTCCACATTATCAGTAAAAATAATTTTACCATTAAAATCTAAAACTTTGATTTTTAAATTACCTTTTATATTTTCTAATTTATCTGAAACAATAAATACTAAAACAGCATCGTTTTTTTCTTCAAACGAAATTAATAAATCATTGTACGATTTTTTCACTTGATAGTGCAAAGCTTTCCAATTTCCATCATCATCTATCGAACTCCAAGATGTAACAGGCCAACAATCATTTAACTGCCAATACAAAGTTCCCATACAATAGGGCATGGCCCTTCGGTGCGCTTCAATGGCTGTTTTCATTCCTTCTGCTTGCAGCAATTGTGAAACATATATGTAATTATCAAAACTCTTTGAAATAGGGTAATCACGTTCCATATAAGTTTGAATGGTTTCAAATCCGGTTGGATGTTTTTGATGAGTTTTTAAAACACTAGAATCAATTTTAAAAGCATTATTTTTGAATTGCAAAGCACCCATTTTTGTAAAAGTGCTTAATGAAGGCATCCCTTGAAAACCATATTCACTCATGTATCTTCCCACCTTTTTTTCGTAAGTTTCAAAAGGCTGCATTCCCCACCAAACGCCCCAATAATGTGCATCGCCTTGCGTTAAACTTTCTTTGCGTCCCCAACCAATACTTGGTGAGCTTGGCCAATAAAACCTTGACTTATCCAATAATTGAATGGTATTTTTGATATTATTTTCAAACAATAAAACATAGTCATTCCAAATTTTAGTGGAGTCAGTGGTATTATACTTATATTGTTTTTGCCAACCCCAATTTTTCCATCCTTCATCTATTTCATTGTTACCACACCACATGGCCAAACTTGGATGATTTCTTAAACGAATTATTTGATCATTTACTTCCGCATTTACGTTTTCTAAAAAAGCTGAATCACCCGGATACATAGCGCATGCAAACATAAAATCTTGCCAAACCAATATGCCATTTTCATTACATAATTGATAAAAATAATCATTGGCATATTCGCCACCACCCCAAACGCGCAGCATATTCATGTTTGCAGCTTTGGCATCATTAATTAATTGTTTGGTTTTTGAAAACGGAACGCGTGGTAAAAAGTTGTCTTCAGGAATATAATTGGCCCCTTTCATAAAAACAGGAATTCCATTTAATTTAAAGAAAAATGATTTTCCTAAACTGTCCTTTTCCTGAATTAATTCAATGGTTCGCAGCCCAAAAGTTATATCCTTTAAATCAATTTTTTTGCTAGCAGATTCTAAAATAATCGTATAATCATACAAATTTTGTTTACCTAAATTATGCGTCCACCATAGTTCAGGATTTTTGATTTTAGCATTTAACAAAACAGTGTTTTTCCCTTTTTGCAGTTCAATAAAAGTATCTTTAAATAATGGCAAATCACGACTTGGTTTTGAATTATACATTTTAAAATTATACATCCCCTCTTTACTACAATTTACTTCCACTTTAAATTGTATTTGCGCCAATTCTTTGGTGAGTTTTTCTTGGATAAACTGCACGTGATTTATTTTGGCTTGATTCCAAAAATGTAAATGAACAGCTTTATAAACTCCACAAGTTACAAATCGTGGACCCCAATCCCAACCGTAATGATACTGCGCCTTTCGTGTAAAAACTTTTTCGTTTCCGGGTAATTCATAAGGTAGTTTTTTTGCTTCCGCTTCTCCCCTATTAACTGCTGATTCAAAAACAATTTTTAATTGATTATTGCCAATTTTCAAAAATCTTTTTACCTCTAAATTCCATGAACGAAACATGTTATTGGCAGTTAAAATTAATGAGTCGTTCACATACACTTTTGCGTAAGTATCTAAGCCTTCAAAATTCAAATCAATGTATTCATTTTGATATTCGGATTTAGTAATAATAAAATCAGTTTTATATTCCCAATTTTCACGATCAATATACTGTAAAAGCTTTTCGTTATTGCCTATAATAGGATTTGGAATAATTTTATTTTGGAATAAATCGGTGTGAACGGTTCCAGGAATTTTAGCGGAAAACCATTTATTTTCTTGGGTGTTTTTAAATAGCCATTTTTCCTTCGACAAATCTCTTTCTGAAGTTTGAGAAATTGCCAGCATTGGCAAACAAATAATAGCTAAAAAAAGGACAATTAATTTCTTCAAACTAGTTTGGATTTAAGCATAAAAACTTCATCCAAATTGGCTGTTTCATTTTTTAAAACAGCTGATGAATGAAACCAATTGGTATTAATATTTTCTTTCAACATTTCAATATTATTAGCACGAACTCCGCCACCCGGCATGATGCAAATTTTATTATTTGCTTTTGAAGCCAAAGCTTTCAATGATGATAAACCTTCCATTGCATTATTAGCATTTCCCGAAGTTAGTATGGTGCTGAATCCACATTCAATGATTTTATCTAAGGCATCCATTTGATTATTCATTTCGTCAAAAGCCCTGTGGAATGTGCATGGCAAAGGGTTTGCTAATTGAACCAATTCTTTATTTTGAATGAAATTCACTTCCTTATTTTCTGTTAATATTCCAAAAACAAATCCATCAGCACCCGCATTTTTAAACTCTAAAATATCGTTTTTCATTTGTTCAAATTCCTCATTTGAATAAATAAAATTTCCTCCTCTTGGACGAATCATTACAAAAATTGGAATATGGATTTTTGATTTTAATAAAATAAAATCTGCTAATTTTGGGGTAACACCACCTACATTCATGTCTGCACAAAACTCAATTCTATTGGCACTTGCTTGCTGCGCAATGATGGCAGATTCCAAATTAAAACAAGCAATTTCTAAATGGTTTTTTTGCATAAATATTCAAACTTTTAGTTAAAGTTTATAATGATAAGGCGCATCCAATAAAACATTCCCTGAATTGTCGTGAACGGCATAATTAAAGCCACTTTGCACACAATACGAACCATGTTCACCATTTTTATTTAACGCAATAAAACCAACTTGAATATCTTTCAATTCTTTCTTCCTTAATTTCATTAATTTTACAACCCTGGCTACTGCTTCTTCGCAAGCCTTTTGAGGCGAATTTCCTTGACGCATTAACTCAACCACTAAATGACAACCAGCAATTCTAATTACTTCCTCTCCATGACCAGTTGCAGTGGCTGCGCCAATTTCATTATCTACGTACAAACCTGCACCAATAATGGGCGAATCGCCCAGTCGGCCATGCATTTTGAAAGCCATTCCGCTGGTGGTACAAGCACCCGAAAGATTGCCATTTGCATCTAATGCAATCATGCCAATGGTATCATGATTTTCAATATTTACAATGGGTTTGTATTGGGAAGTTTTTAACCATTCTTTCCATTCTTTTTCGGAAGCTTCTACCAATAAATTTTCTTTTTTAAAACCTTGCGAAAGTGCAAATTGCAAAGCACCATCACCCACAAACATCACATGTGGCGACTTTTCCATAACAGCTCTTGCCACCGAAATAGGATGCTTAATAAATTCTAAACAAGCTACAGAACCAATATTCGACATTTCATCCATGATGCAAGCATCTAATGTAACTCTTCCATCTCTATCTGGTCGGCCGCCATAACCTACACTTCGTTCATTTGGATCCGCTTCGCAAACCATTACACCAGCTTCCACCGCATCTAAAGCTTTACCATTATTTTTCAATATTTCCCATGCAGTTTCATTGCATTTTAGTCCAAATTTCCAAGTAGATAAAACTATTGGTTTGTTCACTTTTCCATTCGGTTTAATTTCAGCATTTGCGCTTCTATTTACCAATAATGCTGCCGAAGCCAATGCCGATGTTTTTAAAAATTTTCTTCTGTCTGTCATTATTTAATTGGTAAAAAATGTTTGGCGTAATTAACTTTCATTCTATCTAAAATTCCTTTGTGAATGTATAATCTTTCTTGAAAATCTGGAAAATTTTTGTACTCCATATTGGTCCATAAAACCTCTGATAAAGCGCTCATTCTTGGCAAAGCCATGTACTCAACTTGTGAAAAATTAGTAATGTATTCTGTCCAAACATTTGCTTGCGCACCCATGATAAATTTTTGTTCATTTTCATTTAAAGAATCTGGAGTTGGGTTATAATTATAAACGGAATCTAATGGATTAAATCCACCAATTGCCATGGGTTCAGCAGCTTTGTCCCTGCTTTGATAATGATCAAAATAACATGGTCTTCCCGGACTCATTACCACAAAATGATTTTGTTTGGCGGCAGCAATTCCACCATTGATTCCTCTCCAACTCATTAACGCTGCGTTGGGTGCTAATCCACCTTCTAAAATTTCGTCCCAACCTATAATTTGTCGTCCATTTGCATTCACATATTTTTCAATTCTGGTAATAAAATAACTTTGTAATTCTTCTTCATTTTTTAAATGTTCATCTGCTTTTCGCTTCTGGCATTTTGCGCACGATTTCCATTTAGTTTTTACACACTCATCGCCCCCAATATGAATGTATTTACTCGGAAATAATTCCATTACTTCCTTTAAAATATTTTCTAAAAACACAAAAGCTTCATCGTTTCCAGTACAATACACATCATCGGAAACACCCCAACGGCTATAGGTTTCAAACGGACCAGCATTACACGCATATTGCGGATACGCAGCCAAAGCAGCTAATGAATGTCCGGGCATTTCTATTTCAGGAAGTACCGTAATATGTCTGTTTTTTGCATACGCAACAATTTCTTTGATGTCGTTTTGCGTGTAAAAACCCTCATACAAAGTGCTGTCGTATTTATCGTTTGCGGAAGGATTTCCTAATGAATCAAATGTTGGTTTGCCAATTAAAGTGGCTTTTCGTTTACTACCAATTTTAGTTAAAAACGGATATTTTTTTATTTCAATTCGCCATCCTTGGTCATCCACCAAATGCCAATGAAAAACATTTAGTTTATACATGGCCAAATAATCAATGTACTTTTTTACTTCGTTTTTAGTAAAAAAATGACGGCTACAATCTAAGTGCATGCCACGCCATTGGTAGCGTGGCGCATCATTTATTTGCAAACATGGAATTTTTAAAACAGTACTTTTTTCAATAGGCAATAATTGAATCAATGTTTGAATGCCATAAAAAATTCCAGCATTGTTTAAAGCATATATATTGATTGTATTTTTTGAAACATTTAGTTGATATTCTTCTCTGTTGTTTTCACAATCTTTTCCATTTGCATTTAAAAAAGTGATTATATTTATAGCTGCTTTGGTTTTATGTGTAACTTTTAGTTTTAAACCATAATTTTCAAAAATATATTGCTTTAAATAAGCTGCTTCAGCAGATTTTTTTTCGGCAAAAATGATGGTGTTTTCATTGATAGAAAATGTTCCTTCTGCCTTTTGAATGCTATTAGGCAAAGGAATTAGCGGAAGTATTTGTGCTTGAATTTGAAAAAACAAAAACAAGGTACAGACACTTAAAAATACTTTTTTTATCATGGGATATATTTCTCTAAAATTGAATAAACAATAGTAGTAAAATATATAATGATTTCAATAAAGGAAAAAAGGAGTTTTAAAAGGAGATTTTTGTAAAAAAAGGAAGGAATTCTTGAACCACATAGAAAATAAAGTTTATGCTAAATTTTCTATGTGGTATAATTAGCAACTATGTGTTAAGTTTTTTAAAAAAATTATTTTTTACCAAACTTATCTCCAAATACTTTCTTAAACTTTTCTAACTTAGGAGCTATTACAAATTGGCAGTAAGGTTGGTCGTTGTTTTGATTATAGTAGTTTTGATGGTAATCTTCTGCAGTGTAATAGTTATTAATTGCAGTAATTTCAGTAACAATTGGTTTTGCAAATGCACCTGATTTATCTAAATCTGTTTTATACTTTTCGGCCAATTGTTTTTGATAATCGCTATTATAAAATACTGCAGAGCGGTACTGAGTGCCAATATCGTTGCCTTGTTGGTTTAATGTAGTTGGGTCGTGGGTTTGCCAAAAAATAGAAAGTAAAGTTTCGAAACTTACTTTACTTGAATCGAACCAAATTTTACATACTTCGGCATGGCCAGTTTTACCATAACAAACCTCGCGGTAAGTAGGATTTTTTACATCGCCATTGGTGTAACCACTTTCAATTTTTATTACACCATTTACTTGTTGAAATACGGCTTCCACACACCAAAAACAACCAGCACCAAATACTGCTGTTGAAAGTGTGTCGTTATTTTCTGTTGTCATTTTTGTAGGAGTTTGATTGGTTTGTTTGTTGTTGTTTTGAGCACAACTTGTTAAACTTACTATTAGTAAAGTTTGTAAGTAAAAAATAGTTTTTAAAATTTTCATTTTTTATAGTAATTAATTCAATGGCAAATATGATATAATAAATAACAAACGTTTTTTATTTAAGTTTGGTTTTGTAAGCCTGATTACATTTTAAAAAAAATACTTAATTTACGATTATTAAAAAATCTTAGTTGCTTGTTGTTTTACTAGGCTTTAAAATATTCCAAATTAGAATGGCAAATAGCGCAGTTAATATGGCAAAAAACTTTTCAAAATTTGATTTTGCAAAAATATTACCCACTGTATTTAGAATAAACAGCCCAAAGAAAAACCATAAAATTACATTTATTGTTTTAGTTGAAAACTTAAATTTCACTAAATCAATTTTCATTAAAAGAATCCATGATAAAAATACATTTATTAGTATTGAAATACTTTCAAAAACGTACATTTCATTGTCAGTTGTAATTTGTCCACCCCAAGCTATGTGGTAAGGAATTATTTTTACAACAATGCAAACATGAAATAATATTATGGAAAAAAGTAATCCCAAGAACAGTTTTATGGAGTAGTTAATATTCATATTTATTTTTTTTAAATTGGTTTTTAACGTTTTTCAGCTTGGCGTAGTGGCGTATGATTAACCTCCGCTAATTGGCGGACCCACTTTTGACAAACCCGACTTAGTTACTGCCCTTCTTACGGTCAATGTTCTGTCGTGTCGAGTTAGCATTGTCCTTGTGCGAGAATGGACCAGGTACACCCACATAATAAAGGTAGATTTGCTAAACATTCAGATGAAAGAATAGAGGAGAAGGCTTAAATCAAGGAGCACAAAAAACATGGTTTTGTGAATTTGTATTATATCTTGAGCTAATGGCCAATATTCTAACAAGCTATATTATAAATTAGAATACAATAATTTTCCTATTCAAATAAATATCGAAAAAATGACGCGATTAAATCCATTGTTACTTGGCTTATAAGACTAATTATTGTTCTGATTTATTGGCAGAAAAATAGAAAAAATACTTCCTTCGCCAAGCTTACTTTCTATTTTCAAACTTCCATTCATTGCTACAATAAATTCATTACAAATCATTAATCCCAAGCCGCTTCCCTTTTCACCTTCAGTGCCATTTAAACTTTGTTTAGAATTGCTATTATTTAGATTTTGCAGCATTTCTTCATTCATACCAATGCCTTTATCAACTATTTGAATTAATACCTCTTTATTGTTTTCTGAATTCTCTGAAAAAAGTATTGATATCTGTGAACCAACATGTGAAAATTTAATGGCATTATGTATTAAGTTACGCAATACAACCAACATTAGGTTTTTATCAGCAAAAAATTCCTTTGTAGTAGTTTCAGTATGTTGAATTGAAATTGATTTGACTTCACTAATGGGATTAATTTGAAGGATAATCTCTGAAATTATTGAAGCAAAATTTAAGCTTTCAACATTAACCTTAATTCCTTGCTCCATGCCAACCTTAGCCCAACTCATAATATTCTCGAAAGTACCTGAAAGGCCATGAATTGACTTATTTATATCCTTACAAAACAACATGAACTCTTCATCACTCAAATCATTGTCTGCATGCAAATCTATTATGTTTCTTAAGTTAGCAATCGGACTTCTCATATCGTGAGCAACAACAGAAAATAATTTAGATTTTTGTGCATTTAATTCTTGTAGAACTTTTGCTTGTTCTTCAATTTGACTATTCTTTTCTTTTAATCGCTGATTGAATCTTCTTTGATTTATAAGAGTAATAATCAACCAAAATACAATGATGATAATGAAAAATATTATGTACTTTCTCCTGTCCGACTTATCCTCCAGCTCAGAAATCTTGCTTACATTTTCCTCAAAAGCAAAACGTTTACTATTTAAATTAGAAGTTAAAAACAATTTATTCCTATACCTGCTTTTTAATGCGAGATAAGCTTTCTGCATATTTTCAAGCGCCTCCATTTTATTTCCCTTCAATAACTGAAGCGCTCCTAGTTTACTCGTTCTTTCCATATTATAAATACTATTCTCTTCTTCATTCTTTGTTGAATAAGCATTTATCAATGAATCTGCCTGATTTAAATAAATCTCTGCCTCTTTCACGTTATTTTGAGATAATTTAATATCGACTAAAGCTAAAATAGCATTGATTGCGCTGGTAATTTGGTTTGAAAGTATAGATTCTTTTTTATCAATAATTAATAATTTCTCCGCCATTGCAAAATCGCCTTTGCTAGCCAAAATACTTCCTAAATTTCCTGATATGATTCCTATCCAAATTCTATTACTATCCCTTTTAGCCCTGTATAATCCAAGTCGAAAGTACTTTTCTGCTGAATCTAATTGTTCCTCATTTTTAAAAAGCATACCAAATGAATTAGCTAATTGAATGGATTCATAACCATCAAAATTCTTCAATCCGGCCGTTTCTTAATCACTTAATAATTTTTCATTCTCGTAAAAATGTCTTTTTGCTTCTTTATCTTGATTTATAGCTGATAAAAAATGGCAAACCTTTAAATTTAAATGGAAAAATTCTTTAAAAAGCTTCTTTTCTTTTAATTCATATTCTGTTTGTTCAATAATGGTGTGAAATTGAGCAGGACGACCAATATACATTTCCATCACTGCTTTTGAAAAATTCAATAAATATTTTGTATGCAGAAACTCAGGACGTTTATTGTAGAATTTATCAAATTCATTGATATAATACTTCAATTCCTTTAAAGCAATTGTAGAACGATAGGTATGATCACAAAGGGTTTCTAAAAAGCGAATTAGTTTCTCATCACTCGGATTGGATTTTAACTTTTGGAAAATCTCTTTATGTCTAATAATATTCCTAGCTTCTTCTAAAGTATCAATCTGAGCAAATGAGACTTTAACTAAAAATGTGAAAAGAATGATTGGTAGTATTTTTTTCATAGATTAGTTACAAAATAAATAAAAAAATGGGAAACAATTTAATTTCATCCAAATTGAAAAAAATAATTCTTGAAAAATTAGTGAAACAAAGTTATTTGTCGTTTATTTAAAAATGATGCTTGATATAAATTTTATAGCAGATTATTCATAAAATATTAATATCTATTAATAACAATTTCAAAAATAATCAGTCATATACAAAATGTATTTAAAATTATTTCAGACATGTGGCATATGAGTTCAAACGCAAATAGCAATTATATCAGACCCACATGGATGAGTACTTTATAGAAGTGATGGAAGCCATTTGTAAAAGGGCAACTTGTGGCAGAGGAAGAAGTGATTGTGTGCAGGTTCTCCAATTGGATTAGCTCATTGTGATGAAGTGGTTCATCAAATAAAAAAAATGATTCATAAAGATGATATATCACGGAACATTATGTGAGAACTGTGCATGCAGAACAAAATGCCATTTGTATGGCAGCAAAGTAGACCTAAAAAAAGTAGCCAAATTGTTCAGCAAAAAATAAAGTGAAATGGATAATAGAATAGTGGCTTTCCTTCTTTTGGTCAATGGTCTTTCATATCGAGTTTGCACTGTCCTTTTGCGGTTACTTGTTTTGCTTACAAATGAACACAATGTGGGTCAGCCCCAAAATAGAATTAAAAAAAAGTGCGGTGGGGAAAATAAAAAATACTGAAGGGTCGGCAATGAGGGTCGGCTTATTCGTTGCTCGTTTTAAATATGGTCTGTATGTTGGTCACTTAGCAAAATGGTTTGTCATTGTGTTTAAATTTTGTTCGGTCTATCGTCTTTTGAATGGTCTTCCTACCATTGGCTATAACGTTCCCATGGCAGGCGCAGAAAGCATTTCAACCTAAAAAGTTCCAACGAAACCATGAAGTCCAAATCTACTAATATGTTTCATACGAACCTAAATATGCTTTTACGCTTACCATTTATTACCTATTACTTTAAAGACCAAATTCCATATTCTTTACAAGAATCATAGCTCATACTTTAATCAGTTGTTTTAAACGGCCCTGAAAAGACTGGAAATAATTTCTTTTAGTTGTATCATTTAGATAAGAAGCAGCTACCATTTTTTCAACTAAATCTGATTTAGAAAGCATCAATGACATGATATCCTGAAAAGTTTTTTCACTGATTTCTGCTTTCTCCGCTAGTTTGGCAAATTGCAAACCGATTTTTCCTTGACCTAGATTTCTAGGTAATAGTCCATCATCTAAAGTAAAATCTTTATCTTCTATATGAATACGGCTATTGAGTAAGTCATAAGCAGGACTTAGTCGATAATCACCAAAAGATGTTTCTAATATCGAGAAATTTTTAAAGTGTGCATCACCATTTGAAAAAAGATAATTAAAGACAAGTATTTTTAAAAGCTTTGGTGCTTCTATCTTATAAGTTGTTAAATAGTTGCGCATTAATTCAAATATATCTAAATAATTACCAAGATACTTGTAATGTTCACCATGAGTTTGCGGTGTTCTTTTTGCTAAGGAAGCAAAGTCATCTTGTGCCAATTTTAAGCCATCTTCTTTTACATCAAATCTTTTGGTAATATAGGCAGGTGTACCATCTTTAAAAAAGATTAATGCATTTTCCGCAGTCTCAATTCCATATACCTGACGGGCAATTTGCATAGTTAAATGCTCATTGGCGGGCATTTGATCTGGGTTTTTACCAGCGCCAGGAATCGGTTTCAGAATATAAGTACCATGTTCATTCTCATTAATAAGCCTTAGTTTGTTTTTGTCGAGCAGTACAGAATATTTTTCTTGCACGCCTGATATCGACATACGTTTTCGGTTTTCATCAAATAGTTCATCAGTTTCTGGGTTTGACGATGGTGAATCGTAAGGCAAAATATGATGCACCTTCTTGCCCCGAAAGACTCTATTTAAAGCGGTTTTACTATAAGTATCAAAACCTTCAGATAATGTTCCTGGACAAACTTTAATTAATAAAGGAAAATTATCAATTGACAATGGAGTTGAATTTTTTAATTTTTCGGTCATTTTTGCTTTGAAGATTTTATAATAGAAATGAGCAGTCTTAAAATTTCTTCAACCTCAGTTTTATACGATTCAAAATCGTTTTTGTCAATATAGTCAGATTGGTGAAGTAAGTCTAGCCAATATGCTGATTCGTTTGCTTCTTTTAAGGCAATTGATAGTTTATGAATGAAATCTGCCTTACTTTCAGCATGTTCAGATTCTCTTACCAAAGCCCCAATAGCAGTTCCTGATCTCAATAATTGTTTTGATAGAATAAATTCTCTTTTAGATTCAGTCAAAAACTGATAGAGTCTTACAATTCTCAATGAAAATGCAAAACTTTTTATTTTTATAATATTCTCTTTCATAATTATCAATTACCCATTATCAATTACCCATTATCAATTATCCATTATCAATTATCCATTTTCAATTATCCATTTTCAATTATCCATTTTCCTTACAGTAACCGCACCAATGCTGTCATTTTTTGCAGTAGACATCAGCAATCCAAAGTGGTCTTCTCGGTCTATTCTATTTAGTTTACAAACTACTTGCTTATTTGAGCCTTCAGGAAGCATGTTGTAAAAAAATGGAAATAGGTATTTAGAATGAAATTCTTTTTCAATTTTAGGTAAAGTAAGACTGATACTCTGCTTACTGTTATTGGCTATCCATTCATCTTGATAAAGAAATGAAAACGATCCATCATCATGTTGGGTCAGGATACCTGCTTCTTCATTCTTGAATAATACTTTGGCTTTTCTCATTTATTAGTCGTTATGTTTTTAATTTTTAAGCAAATCTCCATACCCAATACATCAGATATCTTTTGCAAAGTTAACAGTGTTGGATTTCCTTTTCCGCTTTCAAATTGTTTTAGCGTTCTCAATCCAACGTTTGATAGTTCTGCTAATCTTTCCTGTGTTACTTGTAGCGCCTCCCTACGTTCTTTTATCGTTTTTATTAATTCGTTAAAGTGCATTATATGGCATTATTTAGTGCAAACGTAATATTAAATTTATAAAAAACAACAAAAAGAGCGTTAAACCGCACTATATATTATTTATTTTGATATTAACTAAGTAATCAAAGTAAAAAGTGCAACTTAAAGCACTATTGTTTATCTGAGAGAGTTTGTCTAGGTTAATGCAGTATTGGTAGTAATGTTTGCAGTTACAAGAAGTTGACGATTTCGGAGACGAGAATTGTCTGCTACCACTGAGCTTGATACGAAGCACGAAGTTTATTTAACCACTGAGCCACCAATTTCTTGTAGGTGCTTTTAGTGGCTGGGCTAATTGTCATGGTTCAAATAAATTATTTATGATTCTGTCTACAGAAATTTTTGTACGAGGAACATTGTCCGTGCGCAAATAACTTTGAAGTCTATTTTTAATAATATCTGATTTCGGATTGTCAGTTAGTCTTGGGTTTAATTGTTGTAATAGTAGAGATTGATTCAATCTTTCTCCATTTGTCGTGCAGAATATTAGTGCGTCAAGTGCTACTAAACTAAGAGGTCTACCTTTAGATAACCATTTGTCGGCCCTATCCCAATTGAAAAAGGAAACAGCAGCCAAATGTCCCCAATTAATTCCAACGCTTTTAATTCTTTGAGCATTGTTTTCGATCCAGTCTAATGTTTTGTCGGTGCGGATATTATTTAAAGCAAGAATGTAATCGTTTAGATTTCTATCTTCACAATGGTCAATTTCAATGGAAATTACTTTAAAAGCTTCGTCTTTGTTTAACCTCTTAGCAATATCCTCGCAACGAAGATGAAAGTCGTCAATTTTTTCTTGGTTGTTCATTATGCTGTTTATCTGTAGCCTTACCGCTAACTTGCATATACCCGCTACTTTATAGCGCATATCCACATAAAATTGATTGGCTTTGCGAAACTAGTTGGTGTTTTTTCCTTTTACAATTATATTCATTTATTTAAAAATAATAGTTAATTTATTATTGAACCCCATAAAAGAAACATCACTGTGAGCATCCACCCGAATGGGATGGTATGGTATGTTCAAAACCATATTCATAAAATAACATTATATGCAACAAAATAATTTTGTCCAGTAAAGTATAGGGCGAACACATAGGTTTGACCCTATCGACCCAATATTTCAAAATTTACATGTAAACTATTGCCTGTTTCATCGGTAACGGTTAAGGCATGTTTGCCTTGTTTTGGGGCTAATTCCATTTGGTGAAAACGTTGTGTTGTGCCAATAAAAGCTTCGTCTAAATACCAAAATATTTTGGTTTGTGCATACTTATGTGCTACTTCAAAAATGGCTTTACCAGTGTTTCCATCTAGTTGAATTGGTATAAACAACCGGTTCGATTTTTTAGGATAAATTAAATCCATCACAGGTTTATTGCTTTCGTCCACACAATCGTTTCTAAAAGGAGGCAATGTTTTGTAATTAGGGTGAGCTGCTTTGTAATAATACTCCACCGAAGGAGGCAACACAAACCAACTTTCGTGTATCATATTGCTTACACTTTCGCAATTACTGTTTACTCTGTAAGTATTTGTTTTGTCTAAATGCACCAATTCGTGGTAAGGACAAACACCAGTTTTATCATTTTTTTTGTTAATATAAATGGTATCTACAGGCCAGCAATTAGGGTTGGCTTTGTATCCACTTTGTTGGCAAACAACTGCTTTTTTCATTTCATCGTAAGGCGGATTGAACCAAGTGGTGCGGGGTAAAATTTTAAAAATGTCGAACATAATAGGCGCTGCAGCTTGCACCCCAATTAATCCTGGTTTTCCTTGTCCATCGGCATTGCCAACCCACACACCTACTACATATTCGGGCGTAACACCTATGCTCCAAGCATCTCTAAATCCAAAACTTGTTCCTGTTTTCCAAGCTATTTTTCGGCTACTTTCAAACTGTTGCCAAAGGGCTTCATCGCCCGGGCGCATGGCTTCGTCCATGGCTTCAAAAGTTTGGAAAATACTTGCAGCATTCATTTTGCCAAAAGTGGGCAATTCCATAAAAGGTTTAATACTCATTGCTTGGTAATTGTAGCGCGCATTGAACCAATTTTCATTGTTATATCTGCCATTGTTTGTAGCAAAATTATTTAACAACCTTGCCATATTTGCATACAACGAGGTGAGTTCATACATATTATTTTCGCCCCCACCTAAAATTAATGCCAATCCATAATGTGGCGATGGTTGGGTTAGAGTAGTAATACCAAGCATTTTTAAGCGTTCATAAAATCGTTGGTATTTATATGCATTTAACATGCGAATGGCAGGTACATTTAGCGAGCGCGAAAGTGCTTTATTAGCATGCACCGCACCACTGTAACCTAAATCGAAATTTTGAGGCGAATAGCCAGCTACTTGGGTTGGAATATCGTTTATTAAAGTGGTTGGTAATATCATTCCATCTTCCAACATGGCTTCATATAAAAAAGGTTTCAAAATACTACCCGGACTGCGAGGCGCTTGAATTATATCTACATAATTGTCAAAAGTATTTTCCTTGGGTTTATAAATATTTCCAATGTACGATTTTATTGTTCCACTTGAAACATGAATTACAATTGCACAAGCATTGTTAATTCCATTTGCACTTAGTTGTTTGTTATGTAAAAACAAAATTTGATTGACTTGCTTTTGCCAGTATCCATTTATAGCAGTTTTTATGGCTTTATTTTTTACACTTTGTTTTTTATTTTGCTTAGCAATAAATTGTATTAAGTGTGGAGCATCTTGCGCTAACTGTATAGGTTTATCGGGTATAGGCTCTAATTTGGCTAGTTTATTGGTTTCTGAATCAATTATTTTTTCGGCTAATAATTGGTCTAATAAAAGATTGCGTTTTTTTAAAAGCCAACTTCGGTTTTTTGAAGGATGAATAATTGATGGTGCATTGGGTAAAATTGCTAAACTAGCCGACTCTGCCCACGAAAGTAAATAAGATGGTCTGCTAAAGTAACGCCAACTTGCCGCTTCTAACCCCACCACATTGCCGCCAAAAGGCGCATGAGCAGCATATAAATTAATGATTTCGTTTTTAGAAAAACCACATTCTATTCTAACTGAAAGCAGCATTTCATATATTTTATTCCAAATATTTCTTTTGCTTTTATTGGCCATTCGCGCCACTTGCATGGTAATTGTACTAGCACCACTAATGGTTTTTTGTTTGGTAAAATTTAGTTTAATGGCTCGCGCCAATGCTAAAAAATCTATACCAAAATGGTAGTGATACCGTTTGTCTTCGTAGGTTATAAGGCAAGTTTTAAATTTTTCGGGAACTGAATCAGCTTGCGGAAAACGCCATTGTCCATCGTTGGCTATTTGCGCTTGGAGTAAATTATTTTTTTCATCAAAAAGCACCAAACTATAATCGGCTTTAAACAAAGGTTTGGGCAACATAAAATAAAAACCAGTAGCTGCCAAAGCCAATATTAGTTTGTATTTATGTTTGCGTATATATTGCATTTGAACAAATAAAGAGGATTTTTTAATTTGAAACTAACTTTTAAAAAATAAAAGTACATTAAAATTAAAAAGTACTTTTAGGATTATTTTTTTAATTTTATTTTATATTTGAATTATGATAATTAGAACAATTGAAATTGATACTGAGGAACACGCGAACATTTTTGACAAGAATGTTGCTACTTTGTTGTTTGCTAAATTAATAGATAATAATTTAAAAATAACTTTCCGAGATTTAGCTTTAGGAATAGGAAGACCCTTAACTGATAAAGAATGGGATGAATACTTTGAATTAAATCCAAATGATTTAGCACCTATAAATGAAAATGATGCTAAAACATTTTTGAAAAACAAATTGGCTTAAATGGAGGTTTTGTATAAGTAAAATGCTTTAGAAACACTATATTAAATTGCTTTGGGTACAATTTTTAAATAACTAAATTTAATCAAATATCTGCCATCAAAAATCACCAATTACACTGCTAATTTTTTAAGAATTTTATTGTTTCAATTGTTCCACTTTTATGTAAGAGTTTAACAAAATAAATTCCATTGTTTAAGCCCGAAATATCAATAATTTCTTTGGTATCATTTAATTCAATTACTAGTTGTCCTAAGTAATTGTAAATGCTCACCGATTGGTATTTTGTATTTTCGACATTTTCTATTTTTATGAAATTATGCGCGGGATTAGGATATATTTTAGATTGATGCCAAGTTTTGTTTTGGGTAATGTTTTTTACAAAAGTTTTTGCAAAATTACATTCAGCTGCATATGAATTGAAAAAATTAATATTTCCTCTTAAACTATCGCTATAACATACAAGACTTTCATACGTTTGTCCACCTGCAGTTCGAAATGCAACACATTTTAATGGATTTATTTGAGGAAAAGGACTGGTAGTTGAGCCAATGTTTTTAACAATGTTACCAATATAAAACTTTTTATTGAACGAAGTACTGATGCAATCAAAAATTAAATTGCTAAAAGTATCTTGATACAATTGAGTTATGTTGATGGTGTCAACCTTTGGGTAAGTAGAGTCTGAACTACAAATTTGCCATGTGTTGCCAATTATAAATTCATCGTTTGGTTTAGCATTAAATGAATAGATAAACAAAAAGGTTTTGTTAATTTTATCGAACCAAAAAATACTGTCGTTCGATTTGAAAACAAATTCAGATTCCATGCTGCTTTTACTATAACCAATCTCAGTTCCACCCGGGCCAAAAATTCTGATAAAATCAACCGATAATTTTTTAGCAAGTTTTCCGTCAATTAAAGTGTCTTTTTCATAATTGTATTGTCTATAATACGACTCAGTGGCTGTAATCATTGTATACAACCAACTTGCTCCAGGTGGGCACCAAGGCATGGTGTCTTTTACTATTTGCGATTTTGCTTGAAAAACCATGGCAAACAAAATAAAGACAAGTATTATTTTTTTCATATTATTAGTTTTTGTTTTTGTGATAACTTAAAAATAATTATTATTCATTTATTTTGATATGATACATTTATGTAAAAATTGAATAGCGTTTTAAAATCAATTTTAATTGGCTAAAATTCCTATCCTACCAAACTATTTTTTCCTTATTTAAAAATGCATTGATTCCGCTTTTGCAATCGTTTGATTGGCGAGCAAATGCATTCATTTCAGCTGCGTAATTTAATGCTTCAGTTAAGGTTTTATTTTGTACTTCATTTATCATTTGTTTGGTTAATGCCAAACTTTGACCAGAGGCACTAATGCAAAGTTTTTGAGCAAAATTAAATACATATTCTTCTATTTCTTCATCAACTATTACTTCATTAATTAGTTGTAAATTTTTAGCTTGTTCGGCATTTAACATTTCGGCAGTAAGTAAAATACGTTTGGCCGTTTGTTCTCCTACTTTTCTTATTAAAAATACCATAACAATTGCAGGTACAAATCCAATTTTTACTTCGGTATAAGCAAATTTACTTTGTATAGTTGCAAAACAAAAATCGCATACAGTTGCTAAACCACAACCTCCTGCCAAAGCTGCACCTTCTACTTGCGCTATTACTACTTTTTTTGATTGATAAATTAATAGAAACAATTCCATTAAGTTTTTGCTATCAGCCAAGTTTTCATCAAAAGTATTGTTTTGCATAGTTTGCAAACTAGCTAAGTCAGCACCACTACAAAAAGCTTCGCCATTGCCTTTAATTACTATTACTTTGCAGCTTTCGTCATTCTCGGCTTCTAAAAAAACTTGCTTTATTTGTTGCACAAAATCAAAACTTAAAGCATTGCGTTTTTCTGGACGGTTTAAAGTTATGTAGCCTACCCTATTATTTACATTATATAAAACTAAATCGTTCATTTATTATATTATTTATTGTTCAATATTAAGGGTTATTGCACCATTTTCAAGTACGTTATTTACTAAAATTTTATTTTTATTTAAAAAATTTACAAGTCCATTACTTTGTTTTTTAGTTAACTTGGAGCTAATAATTATAGGTGTTTCAATCGATTTTAAAACAGAAGAATCCAAATAAGTATAGCCTGTAATTATATTGGTATGGTTTGGTAAAATAGTGTTGCCAATATTGTATTTAACTGAATTTATTTCTACTTGTAAATTATTATTAAACGGAATGGTATCAATGTGTTTTATTCCACTTGCCCAAATATGTTGTTGTAAATGAAAATGAAATTTATCTTCATTATTCAACAAAGAAGTATCGGCTATTAATGTGCTTTTGATACCATCAACTATTTGCATTGCAAAAGTTTGTTTTATATTATAAATGGTTATAAATTTTTGGTTGCTATTTTTATATTTTTCAACGCCACTTACTAAAAAAACCAGTAGAAAAAAAACCAAAGCATATTTAAAATAATATTGTTTTCTATCAATGAAATAATAGGTAATTGAACAAACTGCTATAAAAATAAAAATGGTTTCCAATTCACTTATTTGAATTCCTGTAATGTACGAAAATGGAAGTTTTTCGAGCCAAACAACAATAATATTGGTTATATGGATTAGCCATTTTACAATAAAACCTAAAAGCACCGCAACAGAATTTAAAAACAATATTCCTTTTGCCAAAGCTGCAAAAAAAATCATACCAATGGCAGCAAATATTATAAAAGTAGTAAGTGGAATAATTAATAAATTAGATGCTATAAAATAAATTGGAAACTGATGAAAATATAAAAATCCGAGTGGAAAAGTGACCAATTGCGCAGCTATAGAAACAGATATAATATTCCATATTTCATTACCAACATAGGAGTTAAATACAACCCATTTTTTAATATATTTTTGAATACTTACAATGCCTAATACAGCCAAAAAACTTAACTGAAAACCTACCATTGAAAGCATATTGCTATCATAAATAAGTAAAGCAAATGCCGAAGCGGCCAAAGTATTAAATATATTTGGTTTTTTGTTTTGAATACTGCCTATCGCAACAAAGCTAAACATTACACTTGCCCTTAAAATAGAAGGCGATAAGCCACATAAAATAGAATACGACCAAATTATAAATAAAGAGATAATTGCTTTAATTATTTTTTGATTTTTCTTTTTATCAAGGTGTTTTAGAATTAAATTAATTATCCAAAAAATTAACCCAACATGCATACCACTTACAGCTAAAACATGCAGTGTCCCTGTATTTGAATATGCTTTAATTAATTCAGGATCTATGTCGTCATCATACCCATAAAGCAATGCTTTTGAAATGGCAATTTCAGAACTTGATTTTACATATTTTAATAAAGTAGTATTAAAAAAAGCTTGAGCTTGGTAAGCAATTTGTTGAATAAAATTTCCGCCTTTTTGTTCTAAAATTATAAAGTTATTAGTATTTAAATATGCTTGTCTGTATATTTGGTTAAAAGCCAAATATCGTTTGTAATTAAATTCGAAAGGATTTTGAGGTCCACTTATTTCTGTTACGTTGTTCTTAATTAATAACCTTGTTCCGTAAGTAAGTTTAGTAAGTAAAGAGGTATCTTTTTCGAAATATAAAACTAAATAACCATCTACTTCATTGGGTTGTTGTTCATTAATAGTTTGTAAAACAGAAACTTTACATTTTATGGAGTTTTGCTTTAATTGGCTTGGTTCTTCTAATTCTACTACTAAATAATCTGCCTCAAAATTGGTAAAATGATTGCTATAATTTAAATGATTGTGACAATTGTTTAAAAGAACCCCGCTAAAAAAGAAAAAAAGATTGAAAAAAATACCAAATATAAAATCGTAAAAAGCTAGCCTATAAAAGTACCAAATTAAACATAAACATATAAAACTTGTGGCACTTAAAACTAACGACAAACCAATAGATAAAGGAAAAAACATATTAATTCCTATACCAATAGTTATTGGAATAATAATTCTTACAAAAGGTATTTGATGCCAATAACCTGCAAACATTAAAACAAATAAAAATAAAAATTTGATTACATAAGTTAAAAAAAATGAAATATTAAAACAAAAAATTGTAACAATTGTCTTATAATTGTAAAAATAAAAATAAAAAATGGCATACAGTTACATATTAATCATTCATAGTTGGCTTAGATGGGCTTTTTTAATTGCTGCTTTATACGCAATTTTTCGTTCTTTAAATGGAAAAATGGGCAATAGACCTTTTGGTAAACAAGATATTACAGCTGCCAAACTATTAATTGCATTGACACATACCATGTTGTTACTTGGAATTATTTTATGGTTTACTAGTCCTAATATTCAAGGTGCATTATTACAAGGTGCAAAAGTTTTTATGAAAGATGAATATTTAAGATTAATAGTTATAGAACATCCTATCACTAATATTTTAGCAGTTATTATTATACAAATTGGAAGAATTAAAAGTAAAAAGGCATACGAAGATTCTGCTAAACATTCTCGCAGTTTAATTTATTATTCAATCGGATTAATTTTAATTGTTTCAAGAATTCCTTGGGGCGAATCGCCTTTATTAAGAGGAATAGAATAATATTATTTTGACTTTATTATTTTATTGTTTGCAATAATAAAAATTGCTTCTGCTTTTTTATTTTCCATAATTTTTAATCCACTAAAACTACTAAAGGCAGGAAGAATTACATAGTTTTTTGTAAAATAAAAACATGGGAATTTTAACGATTGTTTTGCCTTTCCTTTTAGTATAATTCCTGGGTGAATGTGACCGTGAATATTAAATAATTCAGCACTTTCCATTGGTTCATGGCTTAAAATAATTTTATCAATTTTTATTTGATCTAAAACAATAATTCCAGCTTTTTCGAACACTAAATTACCAATTATGTCGTGATTGCCTTTAAGTAAAACAAATTTAATGGCCTTGTATTTTAAAATAATTGTTTGTAATAATTCCAACTCTGAATTTAACTCAGAATGAAACAAATCGCCAATAAAATAAACAGTATCAGGATTGGTTTCTTGTAATAAGTTTTCCAAAATTTGGAAATCGTTAGCAGCAACTTCATTGTGTATAGCAATGCCATTTTTTCGAAAATGAGTGGCTTTTCCAAAATGTAAGTCACCTAAAATTAATGCTTTCTGTTCGAGCCAAAAAATTGCTTTTTGAGGCAATAAAATAAATGTTTGGCCAAATGCAGTATGAGTTAAACTACTCAACTATACTAATGCTTTTAGGCTTTCTGTTTTTAAAATAAAAATACATCATGACACCTGCTAAAATTAATGCTAATGAAATTAATTCAGCCTGAGTGGGGTGTATTCCAAATATAGTATAAGTAGTATTTACCCTTATTTTTTCTATTAAAAAACGTTCTATTCCGTTTATAATCATATAAAAACTAATTAATGTTCCTGGCTTTGTAAATTTTGCTCTGTATTTCCATAATAAAGCAAATAAAATAATGCAAGTAACGGCTTCCCACAAAGCTGTAGGAAATACTGGATTTGGTAACATATAACAATGTGCACTATTGCAAACCGACATTTGTACACCTGCATTAATAACATTATTGTGGTAATTAAAAGCCCAAAACCAATCGGGTAAAAAACTAAACCCTTCAAAATAAACGGCTTTTACATTTTGTACTGCGCCAAATTCATTTATATAATAATTACTATACAAAGGCAACACACTCGATTCAAAATATCCGGGAGCTGCTTTAAACATATCTCCTGCGCCATTTAACATATATGCCGAATTTACAACTCCCCAATCTCCATCACCACTTAAATGGCAACCTATTCTTCCAATTCCGTATGCCAACATTAACCCTGGTGCAATGGCATCGGATAAATGTAAAGGATCAATATTATTTTTACGTGCATAATAAATAATACTGACTGCGGCAAGTATTAAACCACCATAAAAAGTCAATCCACTAAATGAAATTAATGCATTAAAAGGATCAGCCATTAACTCATCAAAGTTTTCTAAATTATGAAATATTTTAGCACCTAAAATTCCTGATATTGCACCTATAAAAAGAATATTCCACATGTGGTTATGTGGAAACATTTCTTTCTCAATTTCTTTTGGTTCTTTGTCTTTTAATTTTTTATTGGCACTATAAATTGTGTAATAACCATAAGCCGCTCCTAAAATTAATCCAACCACATTTCCTTTCATTGAAAGTATAAACTCTTGCGGATTGTTTACCAATGCTTGATAATTTAAAATACCTTCCAATACTTTAAAACCAATAAACGACCAAGAAATAACAGCTAAAAACGTTTCTGAACTGGTTGCTTTTTTATTAATCCATACCTTAATTTTAGTGGAATGTAAAAGACCTAAACCTTCTTTTCTCTTTAATTCGCTAACCGCAGTTATAAATGCTGCTGCAAACGATAAGCCCATCATTAACCCAAAAGTTTGAATTGGCAAAGGAATATTTATTCCAAAAATTTCTCTTAAAAAATCACTGAATGTAGCGTACATAATTTATTATTTTATTTAAAAAACAGATTTAGGAACAGGGAATTCATTGTCTAAATCAGTAAGAATATAAGGTTCAGAATTGGTTATACAAATGGTGTGTTCATACTGCGCTGAAAGTTTACCATCAATAGTTCTAGCGGTCCATTTGTCTTTTTTATCAATTTTAACCCTAGCTTTACCCGCATTTATCATTGGTTCAATAGTAAAAGTCATACCTGGAACCATTTCGTGTCCTAAATCTTCAGTTCTGTTGTGACCTACTTCTGGCTCCTCGTGAAATTTTAATCCTACTCCATGACCACAAAATTCATAAACTATTGAGTAGCCATAATTTTTAATATACTTATCAATGGCATTACCAATAAAACCTATTCTGTTACCGGCTTTGCATTGACTTATTCCAACTGCTAAACTTTGTTTGGTTACATCAATTAATTTTTGAGCATATTCACTTATTTGTCCAACCCTATACATTTTAGAAGTATCGCCATAATATCCATTTAATATAGTGGTAACATCTATGTTTAAAATATCGCCTTCGCGCAAAGTATAAGCACCCGGAATGCCATGGCAAACCACATCGTTAACCGAAATACAGGTTTCGGCAGGATAACCTCTGTAGCCTAAAGTTGCAGGTATAGCTTGGTTATCGCGCATAAACTGATTACAAATATCATTTAAGTATTTAGTAGAAACGCCTACTTTTACAAATGGTTCAACGTTTTTTAAGGTTTGTGCTGCTAATATTGAACTGGCTTTAATCCCTTCAATTTGTTCAGCTGTTTTTATTATTAATTTCTTCGACACTATAAAATCATTTTCAAATATTTGGGCGAAAGTAAGTTAAAATAGAGGGTTTTACAATGATAAGTTTAAACAAAAAATAGTTTTTATCATTCATAAATCTTTTTACATTTGTTAAAAAAAGCCATGAAACTACTTTTACAAAAAACAATCATTTTAGTAGGCATTTTCTTCTATTCTTTTATTGCGCATGCACAAATTGATGCTGCTAGTTTTATAAGAACTGGAAAAGATGAAGCAAATAAATTATTTGGGGCTTACTTACAACCAGTATCGCAAGGTTTGGCTAGCGGTGTTAACGATGCTTGGTATGCAACTGCTAAACCACTTGGTTTTGGAGGATTTGATATAAAAATAGGCTTTGGTGCTTCGTTGGTAAATAATGAATCGAAAAGCTTTACACTTGCTAGTATTGGTGCAAATACTGACCCTAAAAGTACTTTTTTAATTTCGCCAATTGGTGGCAATATAAATACCAAACAACCAACAATAGTTGGCGATGGTATGAGTTCACGTTTTGCCATTTCAACTATTAATCCGTTAGATAGCTCACAAAGATTTTTTGTTGATACAATTAGTCCTTTTGAAGGAACTGGCAGTATTCTTTCATTAGGAACAACTCCTTTTTTACAGCTAAGTGTTGGTTTAATAAAAGGAACTGAAATTATGATTAGGTTATTGCCTATTCAAAATGGCGATTTTAAATCGAGTGGATTTGGATTTGGAATTAAACATTCTTTATCGCAGTGGATTTGGGGCGTTGAAAAACTTCCAATAGATATTTCGGGTATTTTTAGTTTCAATACCAATAATTTAGAGCTTTCGTTTGGGAATAATTTTTTAGATGCCAATGGTTCATTACCTGGCAGCTTACCTAGTAGCACTTATAAAAACTCGCAAAAACTGACAATCAATAATGTTGGTTATCAATATGGTTTAATAGTATCGAAAAAATTAAGCATTTTTACTCCTTATTTAGGAGTTACTTATAACAGCGCTTCCTCTGAAATTGCTATGAAAGGAATTTATCCTGTACAATCGATAAGAGTAACAAATAACGCCCCCGAAGAATATACTGAAAACATTACTGACCCAATAAAAATACCGTCAAAAATAGCAGATTCATATAGGGCTACATTAGGATTTAGGTTGAAATTTGGTCCAATTGCTTGGGGAGTAGAATACAATCACTCGTTTTCTGAAAAACAGTTCAATACTTTTAATGCTACTCTTGCCATAAATATTCAACAACTAGCACCTATTTTTAAATTGTAATTAAGGAATGAATTTTAATTGTATTTATTAATTCTTTTTTTAATGAACGATATAGAAACCGAAAACGACATTGACCTTTTAGTTGAAAAATTTTATGCTAAAATTCAACTCAATGAAAACTTAGCTCCATTTTTTGTAAACACCAATTGGAAGCATCACTTACCTCGAATGAAAGCCTTTTGGTATTTTATTTTATTAGACAAACCTGGTTTTAAGGGAAATATTTACGATTCGCATGTTAACAGAAATATAAAAACAGCACATTTTGAGTATTGGGTGGAGCTGTTTATTGAAACAGTAAGCGATAATTTTAAGGGTGAAATAGCCACCAAAGCCATTGATAAAGCCAAAGAACTTTCTATTTTATTTAGCTGGAAACTAGCAGAAACTGAAGGCAAATAATTTAAATAAATTTCATTTAAAATTTATTTAGAAAATCTGTATGTTAGTACCAAATTTTTTTAAAGTTGGTAAAACACAAATTGCATATCATTCTATTTATTTTTTCTATAATTATTTATAGCAAAAACGGGTATGCGCAGCCAACTGTTTTGGGCACCGATGCAAGAAATTTTAATTTTTACGAAAGGTTTAACTTAAACAATTTTGGAAAATTAAAACAATATAGATTTCAATCTTTAGTTAGTTCTTCAGCTGGAGCTGCATTATGGGAATTTCCGAGTGGAGATTCTATTACCCCTAATTACAATATTATTTGGAGACCATATTTTGCAAATCAAACCATATTTGCATTCGATTCAATAATTTATCCTAATTCTACCCCAATAGTAGGTGCAATGTATAATAACAATTCAACTCCTCCATTTGCAAATGGTAATACAGGAAAACTTCCTGCAATTACAGCAAATAGGTACTACACTTTTAATGTGGGCGACTCCACAGGCAATAATTACATGGCAGTTTGGGAAACCACTTTTAATCCAACAGTAATTTCGGTAGTTACTCAAAATCCAACAATTGTTTGCCAAGGTGGTGATTCAGTTTCGGTAAATGTAACCTCAAACCAAAGTTTAAATAGTACCGAAAATGCATATTTAAGGTATTCATTGAGCAGTAACTTTACTACATCAAAATTAGTTCCTATCAATTTTTCAGGTACTGCTGGAATAGCAAAAATACCAACACCAAGTGCAACTGATACAGTTCGTTTTTATGTATTTACCTCAAAATACAGTTTAACAAAATTAGCACCAAGTGGAATTGTAAATGAAAGGTATTGCGATATGAGCACATTAACAATAAACAATAATAGCAATAGCAATTACAGCTTTATAGTTATAAATGCCGCTGTTCATAATGTTTCATTTAGCACCATCGATTTTTGTGTGGGATTGCCTACCACCTTTACTAATTCCTCATCAATATCAAGCGGAAGTATAGCTAGTTATGATTGGGTATTTGGCGATGGAAATACTTCAACCAATTCAGCATCATCTTTTACAAAAACATATAACAGTACAGGAAGTTATTCTGCAACTCTGACTGCTACCAGTAGTTTGGGTTGCCAAAAAACAAGTACACAAAATATAACAATTAATCCATTACCAACAGTAAACGCAATCAATTCAAATTAAAAAAAATACAGTTATGAAAATCAATTTAAATTTTAAAACATCAATACTTTTTATAGTATTACTTTTAGTTAGCTTTTTAGCTAATGCACAAAAAAAAATGTGGACAGGAAAAAGCTATAATTTTACAATCAACGATGCTACTAATGTTGGTTCTACTAAAGCTTGGACTTTACAAGGATTGCAAGGTGCTAACTTAATTGGAGGAAGCACAACTACCAACACAGCGTCTTACACCAATACTTTTACATTAACAGGTTCATCTGCATTAACTGACACATTGCAAGTATCTGAAACTCTAACAAATTGTGTAACTACAAATAAATTAGGAATTACTGTATTTCCCCTTCCAATTTTAGACTCTTCAATAACTAATACTTCTTGTGCAACTCAGGCAAGTGTTCCAACTACTTTAGCAGCAAAAGTTAATAATTTTAGTAATGTTAAATCAATTACATCAACCAATTTTACATTAACTTATCAATTGTATGATGGTTCAAATAACCCAATATCTGGAATAACGGGAACCTTAACTTTACCTGCTGGAACAGCAACAATAGATAGTGTTTCTTTAAGTACCATTCAAATTGGTAATTTATATACTTACTTAAATGCTGTTACAACAATAGCAGGAACATATAAATTAAAAATAAATAATTTTCAAACACCATTAACACCACCTTCAACAGAAGCAGGCGCAGTTTCATCTATTTTTGCAACAATAAGAACATTTGTAATAAACGGTTTACCTGTTTCTAACCCAATTATTGCTAACTAAAAAAAAGCTTTCACTGAAATTTAAATTATTAATATTATTTTTAAGTTTTACTTTATTTACTTCACTTAAAAGCAAAGCACAATACATTGATACGGTATGTGCTGGCGAAACAAATGTGAGGTACAAAGTAGCTTTAACTCCTGGTTCAACTTTTGTTTGGCAGGTGAACGGAGGAACTATTGCCAACGGACAAGGAACAAATGATATAGGAATAGATTGGGGTTTGATTCCAGGAATTTATGATTTAACAGTTACCGAATCAAATGCATCAAATTGTGTGGGTGATGAAATTTTAGTAAAAATATTAATTCAAACAAAACCTGTTGCTACTATCTCTGGGCCAGATACCGTTTGTGTGGGACAAGACTTTACCTTACAAGCATTTGGAGGACAAAATTATTTGTGGAGCAATGGCAATACTGGCAATGCGCTTTTTCAAAAAATAACTCAATCAACGCAATATTATGTAATAGGAAAAAATTTAGTTTGCGACACTGATACTGCATTTAAAAACGTATTTGCTGCACCAAAACCAAGTGCTAATTTTAACTTAAACATTAATGATGATTGGATAAAAGGCGATGAAATAGTTTTTACAGCTACAGACCAAAGTATATCTAAATGGATTTGGGAACTGAATGGAAACAGTTTAAACCAAAACCAAAATCAAATAAAATATACTTTTAATACAACAGGAAATTATACGATGTTTTTAACAGCCTTCAATAGTTTTAATTGTTCCGACACTTTTTCTATAAACAGAAATGTTTTTGATAGATTAGATATTTATGTACCAACCGCATTTACACCAAATAACGACTTTTTAAACGATGTATTTGAACCTGTTGGTGTCAATTATTCAACTTATACTTTATACATTTACGACCATTTTGGTGGCTTACTGTATGAAGGAATAGATAAAGGTTGGGATGGAAACTACAAAGGAAACTTAATGCCTTCGGCCAATTATTCGTATAAAATTAACTTTACTAAATTAAACGGAAAAAGAAAATTGGTTGATGGAAATGTAATGTTGGTGAATTAATCAGTTAAATAAATATGACTAATTGTAGCACTGTCACCAGGTTTTGGAGTTAGCTCCATCATATATACCAAATAAAATTTTTTAAGTTGTAAATGATGGTATGTTTTATTGGCATCATGTCTTTTTAAAATATACTCTTTTAAAGGTTTTCTTAACCAAGTTCTATCGGCCAAAACAATGTACTCATTGTACTTTCTCCACCTGTCGTTTCTTATAGTACTTAATATATTATCAGGTTTTGTATAAGTTATTTTACTGTAATTGTTATTCAAATCTAAAGAGTCGCCATTGGTTGTAATTGCTTCGTAAATAAACCAGCCATCGTCTTTAAACACTGAGGGAGCAAACATTCCCCAATTTTGATTGATACCCAAAGGATAGGCAAATACTTTTAATTTTTTGGCAATGCCATATTTTAATTGAGGTATGTAAGTAGTGTTCCAAATAAGCACATATAATAAAATAAATCCAACCATTTTATTTTTAATAGGTGAGGTTATTAAAGGTTCGTTGAGATGAACTGTTTTACATTTAAAATAATTAAAAACAAAACTGGGTAAAAACGGAATTAATGCAATTAAATTAAATAGAAAAAATAAGCCAACAAATAGCGTGGAAGCAATGCCTATTTGAAATAAACACAAAATTATGATTCCTATAAACCGAAATCGGTTATTATAAATTGGGATAAAAAATAAAAGGGGAACTAATAGTTCTAAATAAAAAACTACATGCGTTAATACTTTTAATAATGCAGGAAAGTTTAACAAATATTTGGCCAAAGGCCATTGAATAAAATCTAAGTTAAAGGCATAATACAAAGCAGTTCCATCGCTGTGCCACTCAGTTGAAGTTTTCATAAGTGCTGAAACCCAATATACCATCATAACCTGAAACATAAGCACCAATATAGGTATGTTAAATTGGGTATTTACTGCTTTTTTTTGTATGGCATATGTGGCATTTAAAGGAATAAACAAAGTAAAAAATAGCATGCACCTCAATAAATCATCGCCACCTTGCAACAAGTAAGGATTGCGCATGTGTAAACTTATGTAAAAAAGTAAAGTAATGACTTGAAATAATTTTATTTTATAGCCAATGGTAAAACAGAAAACAGCTCCTAAATGCAATGCAAAACAAACACCAACAAACCAAGGAGAATCGTTAAGTTGATAAATAGGAACATACAAATATTTATCGAAAAACTGAATTAAATAGTTGTAAGGCAGCACACCATCTTGCGTATAAAATGCTTTAAAATCGCTCAAGCGAATGCATAAATCCAAAAGCATTGCAAAGCCAAACGCTATGCGAAAAAAAGCCAAAGCCCTTACATCAAATTGAAAAGAATTGCTTAGTTTTTGAGAAAGGTTTTGTATGTCAAATATTTTTTTCAATCAAGTAAATTTGAAAAACAAGTATAGTTGTTTTGAACAACGTTTTTTAATAAAAGCCATGATAAAATTTGGAAAATTTTCAAATATATCGCATTTACTAGAGGTTGGATAAAAACACTATGTGTCAAATCGATAAACAATAAAAGAACAACTCCGAAGGAGTTGAATATGAGTAGCCACCATTAAAACTGGTGGTATTAAAAAATAATGATACAAAAATCCCAAAATATTTGCAAAAAGCGAATGCTTTTTGCAAATATTTTGGGATTTTTGTGTAGGAGATTACATAATTTTTCAACGGGTTAAAACCCGTTGCTATATATCGTTTCAATGAAACTATAAAACTAAAATTAAGTTGAAGCATTTGGTGAAAACTCAACCATATGAAAAATGACTTTCAAAAACTTAAACACATAAACACTTAACAACTTAAGCACTTAAATATCCATCAACTGTTCGGTTAAATATTTCCAAGTAAATTTTTGCTTTTCAACTTCAATGTTTGCAGTAAATTCTACCTCTTTATTTTGTTCGTAATAATTTGAAATGGCATTGGCAATTTCATACTCATTGCGCTCCACCACATACCCAACTACATGATTAGGAACCAACTCAGCCAAGCCACCTACATTGGTTACTAGCATTGGTTTATTGTAATAATAGGCTATTTGAGTAACGCCACTTTGCGTGGCAGTTATATATGTTTGCACAATTAAATCGGCAGCCGAAAAATAAATGCCTACTTCGTTATTTGGAATAAAATCAGTTCTTAAAATCACACTGTTTTCCAAACCTAAATTTTTTATTTGTTGCAAATAAGGTTCACTGTTTTCGTAAAACTCCCCTGCAACTATAAGCTTTAAATTGGGGTGAGATTGTTGCAATAAAACAAAACTATTTAATAATAAAGAAAGTCCTTTATACTTTCTAATAAATCCAAAAAACAAAAGATAGTCACAATTTTCATCTAACCCTAATTGCTTTTTGGCTTCTTGTTTATTAACCAAAGGGCCAAACATATCGTACATGGGATGGGCCACATACTTTTTAGGCTTGCCTTTGCAAAACAAATCAACATGTCCATAAACCTCTCTGCTCATGGCTAAAAAACCATTACAAGCATCTAAAAAATATTGTGTAAAAGCATTGTCGTAAAACTGTTGCTCATGAGGAATAATATTATCCGTAATGGTTATTATTTTAGTTTTACCATTGGCTTTTATTAATCTAGCAATGGTTCCAAAAGCAGGAGCCATAAAACTCATCCAATACCTAAAAACAACTAAATCGTATTGCTTGTTTTTTAATTTATTTCCAACCAAAAACCAATTGAATGGATTGATAGAATTGATAATAGAATGAATGGTAATATCGGTTGGCTTTGGGTCGTCACTTAATTGTGTTTTACCCGGAAATAAAAACTTTGGATATTGCAAACTAAAACTAACAATTTCACATTCGTGTCCTTGTTCAATAAATGCTCTGCACAATCTTTCATTATAAGTGGCCAAGCCACCTCTTAAAGGCCAAGCCGGACCAACAATTAGTATTTTTTTCTTATTCATTGTAACCAATGTATTTAGTTACCCCATAATGGTTTCTTTCCGAAGAATTTCTGCTTATTAATTCACCAATAAATCCTGCTAAAAACAACTGCATACCAATAATTATTGAAACTAAAGCAATATAAAACATGGGTTGTTCAGTAATTCCTCTGCTTAATGGCCAATTGTGTGAAGCATACCAAATTTTTTGAAAACCAATATATGCAGCTCCAAAAAAACCAAACATAAAAAATAATGTTCCTAAAACACCAAAAAAGTGCATGGGTTTTTTTCCGAATTTAGAAACAAAAAATATGGTTAGTAAGTCTAAAAATCCATTTATAAAACGATCGAAACCAAACTTGGTAGTACCATATTTTCTGGCTCGGTGTTCTACTTCTTTTTCAGTTATTTTTACAAAACCATTCCATTTAGCCAATACAGGTATGTATCGGTGCATTTCGTTGTAAACTTCTATGGCTTTTACCACATCTAACTTATACGATTTTAAACCACAGTTAAAATCATTCAATTGAATGCCGCTCATTTTTCGGGTAGCCCAATTAAAAACTTTAGTAGGTAAGGTTTTGGTTATTGGGTCGTAACGTTTCTTTTTCCAACCACTTACCAAATCAAATCCATCATTCACTATCATACTATACAATGATGGAATTTCATCTGGACTATCTTGCATATCGGCATCCATAGTTATAACCACATTGCCAATTGCTTTATGAAAAGCAACATTTAACGCTGCCGATTTTCCATAATTTCTTCTAAACTTAATGGCTTTAATATTTGTGTTTTTTATAGCCAATTCTTCCACTATTTTCCAGCTATTGTCTGTACTTCCATCATCTACCAAAATTACTTCGTAAGTAAAATTGTTTTCGTTCATTACACGTTCAATCCAAGCCATTAACTCGGGCAACGATTCGTCTTCGTTATAAAATGGTATAACTACCGAAATTTGAATATCTTTCACTTATAAATATTTTATGGGTTTAAGGTTATTGATTTTACTAAAAGTCTAAACTTATTTAAGTATCAACAGAATCTTTTTTTTACAAAATGGCAAATATTTAAGTTAACTATTTTATTTTAATTTTGGGCAATCCAACAGTTCTTAGCATTTCGTTTGCTTCATCCACTTTCTCTTGAAAAATGGGCATTTTTATGTATTTTTCCAATGAATTATCAATTCGAATAATTGGAATTTTCTCTTCGTTTAATTCTTTTATTGTTTTCATAATTACTTAGATTTCAAGAATTGATTTTACTAAACATCCAACTTGTTATAAGCATCGTCAGGATGCTGTTTTTGCAGAAAAATAGCAAGTATTAATCCAACTATCAAAGCATACAAATTTGTCATAATTAAATAAGAGGATAATTTTGACATTGCAGTATTTGCAACTTTCATTTGCGATAAAATTTCCATCTTTTTATCTTCATCAAAAAAATCATTTTCTAAAATGGTTTTCTTTATTAATTCATATTCTTTTGCTAACTCCTCTGGATTTATAAAACTATAATAAGCCAATTTCCACAATGCAACTAATACTGAAGCAGTAACACCAATGGCTAAAGCAGTTTTTAAAACTTCACCATATTTACTGTATCCATTAAAATCAATATCTCTGCGGGTTTTCATGCCAATAAAAATAATTGCAACTGATGAAATAAATGAAACAATAAAATCAATAACTGGATGTTCGCCTCGGTAGGATCCCGTTATAAAAAACATTAAATCAATTACAATAATTGCCATGGTATAAATAATACCAAATTTTAATGCGGTTTGCCAAAGCGATTTAAAATTTTCGGAGCTAGTCATAAAATATAATTATTTTGGGTTTGTAAATGCTAGTAATGAAGCCAACACACTTAACTCAAATGGATTAAATTTATTGCTGTATTGGTTTACCATATTGGTTAAATGAGGTGTTTGGAAAAACATTACCATTGGAACTAAAATATCTTTTATTGGCGAATCATCACTTAACGAGTTTTTCAAATTAATCAAATCATCAATATCGGCTTCTTCCAAATCGTTTTCAATTAATGGTTCATATATTTTAAATTCATCTTGAAACTCATCCATATCAGTCAGTAAAAATTCATTTAAAAAATCACCTATCGATATTTCTGCATCAGCATCATTGGCTTCATTAATGTATAAAAACACATTTAATAATTCAGTTCCACGTTCTACCGTTTTCTCTTCTATCTCTTCCCATTCTTCACTGTCAAAATACTCTTCGCTATGCACAAAAGCTGATAAGAAATGAACCAACATTAAATCGAAAATTATTTCTTCTATTTCGCCATAACCATTAGTTCCAATTATTGCATCAAGCCCTTTTAGTTTTAATTCAAAACTGGTAGACTCTTCAAATATTTTGCTGCATTCAGAAAATACATCTTTTAGGTTTTTATCTTTTGCATAAGTTTCAAGCATTGCCTTAAGCGACCCTAAAATTATTTTCGATTGTTGTTCTACTATCATTATTTAGTTTTTGTTGTTTTTACTTTTATAAAACGATGCCATTACTTTTCCTGTAATTTCTTTATTGTAAAGCATACTGTTTCTCGATTTTGATTTATTGGTTAAATTATTAAAAATCCATTTTTTAGTTGGGTCAAATAATATAAAATCTACTGTTTGGTTTTTGTCTAATATGGGTAAGTCCTGTCCAATAATTTCGCGAGGATTTAAACAAAGTTTTTCTACAATATTGCTTATTTCAAACCCTTTAGGAGCATTGGCAATTACCATTGACAATAAAGTTTGTAATGTTATCATTCCTTCTTCGGCATATTCAAACTCTACTTCTTTATTTTCAATATTCTGTGGGTTATGGTCGCTTACAATTGCATCAATGGTTCCATCTATTAATCCTGCCCACAATGCTTTTTTATCTTCTTTACCTCTTAGTGGTGGATTTAACTTTAAGTTCGAATTATAGTCTTTTAAATCGCTGTCAACAAAACAAAGATTTGCAATGGCCACATCACAAGTTATATTTAATCCTTGCCTTTTTGCATTTTTAATAATATCAACTGATCCTTTTGATGAAATATGTGAAAAATGAATGGCAGCATTGGCATATTTGGCCAACTCAATGTCTCTTTTAATTGCCAATTCCTCGGTTAATGCCGGAATTCCTTTTAATCCCAACAGAACACTAGAATTGCCTTCGTGCATTTTACCACCATTGCTTAGGTTTACATCTTCGGCATGTACAAATATTTTACCACCAAAAACCTGAATATATTGCAAAGCCCTAAGCAACAAACTACTATTTTTAATGGCATTATTGGCATCTGTAAAACCTATTGCACCAGCTAAATGCATGTCGTACATTTCGCTTAGCTCTTTGCCTTCCATTTTTTGGGTGATGGTGCCATATGGCAATAAATTAGTTTGTAAAGTATTGGTTTTATTTATAATATACTCCACTGCACTTTTATTATTGGTAGAAGGTTCACTATTGGGCAACACACATACAATTGAAAAGCCACCAGCCAAAGCTGTATTTGATAAAGTTTCTAAAGTTTCTTTGTGTTCATTTCCTGGATCAGTGCCATGCGCCCTTAAACATACCATTGACGGCATTAACCAAGTTTTTTTTGCATCCCAAATGTTTTTGTATTTTGTACTATTCGCAAATTGTTTTTTACTACTTAAAACAATTGTATCGATATGGCTATCAACTATTAAAACATCGCAAACTTTATTAAAAAAAGGACTTGCAGGGAAACAAATAGTAGCATTTAAAATTAATATTTCCATAAAAAGAAAGCTTGGCGAATGTAATGGTTTCATTTGGGAAATCAAATTTATGCCTGAAATTCGGATTGCGGAATGACAAAAATGCGGAAAGAGATAATAGTTAATGGACCATAGACGATAGATTTATGCTTATTGTATTTTGTAATTTGTCTTCCTGATCTTGTCGAAAGAGGCAATTAGCAATAGACAATTAAACAGTTAAACAGTTAAACAGTTAAACAGTTAAACAGTTAAACAGTTAAACAATTAAACAATTAAACAATTAAACAATTAAACAATTAAACAATTAAACTATTAAACTATTAAACTATTAAACTATTAAACTATTAAACTATTAAACAATTAAACAATTAAACAATTAAACAATTAAACAATTAAACAATTAAACAATTAAACAACCACAACAATCTTAGCTCAATCCTATTTCTTCTGCCCAATGAATTAATTGAGGCAAATTGACTACACCTGCTTTTTTCATTAAATTTTTTCGATGTGTGCCAACAGTAAACTGACTCAAATACAATTTTTCTGCAATTTGAGAGGAAGTGTTACCGGCTAAAATTAATTTTAATACATCCATTTCGCGTGGTGATAAAAATGTTTTTTGCTCTGTTTTAAGAAGCCTACTTTTATTAATTACTTTTTCGTTGTTGGCTACTTTGTATATAGTTTCCAAAAGCTCCTTTTGGCCTACATTTTTTAATAAATAAGCATAAACATTATAATTAATTGCATCTAATAGTAACCTGCGTTCTAAGTGCATAGAAAGAATTATAAACCTGGTTTCTGTTTTATGAAATAGTTCTTTAATAATTTCCATACCTTCCTTTTGTGGCATTCGCAAATCAATAAGCGCTATGTCGGGTTTTAAACTAACTATATCGTTATAGGCGGTTAATCCATTGGTGGCTGAACCAATAATACAAATATTTTTTTCGTTTTTAAGTAATAAACTCAAGCCATCTATTACTATTTGGTGGTCATCGGCTAGGTATAAATTAATTGATTCTTTCATAGTAATTAGGTTAAAGGTAGTTCTATAATAATGGTAGTTCCGTTGGTTGACGAATCAATATTAATAGTGCCATTAAAAGCTGAAAGCCTACTTTTTATATTGTGTAATCCTATTCCAGTTTTGGCATTATTTTCTGTTGCATTTTCAAAACCTTTACCATTGTCTTCGGCTATTAACAGCAGCTTACTTTCATCGTTTAACAATACTTGAACCGAAGCTTCGGTAGCAAAAGCATGTTTTTTTATGTTATTTAATAATTCCGAAATTATACGGTACAAAGCAAATTGTAATTCTTGGTTGATTGTTTCATCAAAGTTTTCAATGTATAAACTGTATTTGCACAAACCTTTATTATTTAAGTGTTGCACATACTCTTCCATCGATTTATTTAACCCTTTCGAAAACAAAGAAGATGGTATTAAATTTTGCGATATTTCTCTTATTTCATCAATGGTTTCGCTTATACCTTGGCTCACTTGTTTTAGTAAATTTACATCCGTTATGCTTTGGTTATACAAATATTCCAAACTCATGTTTAAGCCCGAAAGTTTAGCCCCAATGCCATCGTGCAATTCCTCGGCTAGGCGTTTACGTTCCTTTTCTTCTCCTTCGGTTAAAGCTATTAATAAAGCCTGCTGTTTATTTAATTCTTGCTGTTTTAATTGCAAATTATACTCACTTACTTTTTTTTGGTGAAGAACAACATAATAAATAATGAACCCCACCAAAAGGAATGAAAAGAAGGTGCCAATAAAATAAAAAATAGTTAAGCTTTCCATTTAAAACAAGTGAATGATTTGGCAAAAAGAATATTGGCAATAATATTAAATACTGAATGAATATCAATTGACAAATAGGCTGTTGGTGGCACTAACTGACTTATCATTAAAAACATATAAAAGTTTATTGAAAAATAAATTAACACCCCTGTTGTAAACCAAAACATTGCTTCTTTGTAAATAATTGTATTTTTATTAATGCTGTTTAGGTTTAAATAATAATAATAGAATGAAGTTATTATTAAAACTATACTTTCAGTTGGCCTTGCCACATTGTTATGCGTATAAATAGTATTTATAAAAAAAGCATCTAAAAAAGCTATTGTAATAAAAACGAAAATAACTGATATATATATATAAATATGTTTGTTAAAATACTTCCAAAAAACCCAAAAAAACAAACTGAATTCTAATGGAGTAAACAAATGTAAAAGTGGAACATTGGTGCCATAAACTTTTTTAAATTCAGTTACAAAGTACTCGAAAAATACAGATACACAAAAAAAATAAACAAGTCTTTTAAAAGGCTTGTTTATTTTTTTAAAGTAAATTAAACCAAAAATAACTGGTAGAAAACTACTGAATTTTGAAATTTCTGTTAGAATGTCTGAAAAGTTCATTTTTATTTATTTTGGGCAATTGGTAGCATTATAAAGTCTGCTTGATGCATCACAATAATTTCCGCCTAAACATATTTCATCAGCTGATATATAATTGCCTTTAATTATATCATTGAAAGTAGTATCGTTCACATATACTACAGGAACCATTTTTAAATCTAAAGTACCTTCATGAATATACTGATACAAACGAACTGCAAATTCACCATTGGAATTTTTCATCAAACTCTGAATTTTTTCCTTACCAAAATACCACGAACGAGGCACTATAAAACTACTATCTTTTTGTGTAGGTACAACCACTATTGCAGGTGCTGCACTGCATCTTGGTGGACATAAATCAGAAAATTCATAAACATAATTATCACTTAAATAATCAGTTTTTGAATTGCCAGGACCAGATCCTATTACAGGTATCATTACTAAAGTTAATGAATCTTCATTAAATTTTCTTTCACTATTTATTGCAGCATAAAATTTTATTCCAACCAAATTAGGAATTCCATCAATCATTTGTTTTATACCTGTTTCAAATAACCAAGCACTTGGAACATAATATTTATTTTCATTTAAAAATCGTGTAATAAAACACTCAGCGGTGTCTAAAGTAGTAGGTTTTACAAGCATAACTTTTGCTGTTGAATCTTCATTAGAAGAATTAGTTTGTTTATTGCCAAATTTACCACAACTAAGCATGGTAGCAGTAATTGAAATGAATAAAGCAATTTTAAAGAAGTTTTTTGTTTCCATAATTTTATTTTTTTTAGTTAGTGTGCAGCAAATATTAAAAAAAATACCATACCACCACCTACCAATTTCTTGGTATTTTTTTACTCAACTATTTTTTCAAAAAATACCAAGTTCTTGGTATGTTTTCTTAATTTTTTTTGGTAAATGTTTGTAGCGGTAAAAACAAAATAATTTAAACCTTTTATTAAAAAAACAAAAATGAAAAAAACAATTACACTTTTAAAAGCAGTTATTGCAGTTGCAATAATTGCATCATGCGGAAAAGAAACTGTTGAAAAAACTACCACTACAACAGGTGCCACCACTACCCCTACAAAAACACCATTAGATTATGAAATTGATTATAGTGTAAATGTTAATTACTCTGTAATGGTAATTTCAGGTAATCATTATTCTTTAGGTGTTGGAAAAACCAATAATTCAAGCGTTGAGGGTGCTTTAGTAACAATTACACAAGGCAGCAAAACAATTCAAAGCACAACCAATGTGCAAGGAATTGCTTCTTTTTCTGGAATCTATAAAGGATTAATAGCAGTTAGTATTGTAAAAAACGACTTTACAACTTTAAACTATTTGGTAACTGCTAACGGTTCTGTATCGGAAGCAAATGGCAAACAGCTTGACATAGCCAATATGGTTCCTATTTTTAAAATTAAAAATGATGTAACTGTTGCTCAATTAACTGGAAAAGTAACTTTTCAAAGTGATTTAACCAATGAAAACAAAGAAAATGTTCCATTAAATACTTTGGTAACAGCTACCATTGATGCCAATGACCCAACATTTAAAGCTAGCTATATAAATGTGGCAAATACTGGATTCTTAGCATCAATCAATAATGGTAAAATTGTACAATTTGCTTATGAAGGATTTTTTTATGATAGCACCGATGCAAACGGTATTTACAATATGACAGTTCCTGCTGCTATTGCCGGTTTGCCTTTTAAAATTAGCGCTACCGATTTAGTTGCTGATCAAAAAGTATTTGAAAATACAGGTGTTTCAGGCTTTAACAGAACTACCTCTTTTAGAACTGTATTTAGCCCTGACGAAATTCCTACACCTGTGCCAAATGCAGGTGGTGCTGAAGTATTGTTTTTAACAGGTTCAGGTGCCAGTGCTTTTGCAACTATTTCGGGTAGCGGACAAATAGATAGAATAAATATAACTAGTGGAGGTACTGGTTATGTGGCTGCACCAAAAGTTACAATTACTGGAGGTGGAGGAACTGGGGCAACTGCTACAGCAACCATAAATAATGGTGTGGTTACTGGAATCAATATTGTGAACGGTGGATCAGGTTATTCGGCTGAACCTACAATAACTATTAGTTCAGGAACTGGTGCTACAGTATCGGCTAGTGTTGGTGGCGGAGGTTCAGTAGTTACAGTTGCTGTTGTAAATTCAGGAAGTGGATACACTACTACTCCAAATGTAACTATAGCTGCACCTACATTACCTGGAGGCGCTGCAGCTACTGCAACTGCAAACGTATCTGGTGGAAGAATAACAAGCATCACACTTACAAGTGGTGGATCTGGATATACTTCGGCTCCTAGTGTTACAATCGACCCTGCTCCATCGGGTGGTATCAATGCTACTGCTCAAACGGGTTTCTCGGGCTTATCCGTTCAAACCGTAACCATTACAAACCCCGGTTCAGGTTATACTGGCGCTCCTACAGTTACATTTTCCGACCCTTCATTACCAACAGGAACCAAAGCAACGGGCTCCGCTATTTTCGACCCTGCTACAGGTTCAGTAATTGGTATTTCAATATCTAATCCTGGTTCTGGCTATTTTGCGCCACCATCGGTTACTTTAAGTTCTGGCTCTGGAGCAAGTGGACAAGCAGTATTTTCTGGTCGCTCTATAACTGGGTTTACGGTAACCAACCCAGGTGCAAATTACACATCGGCACCAAGAGTAAGAATTACTGGAGGAGGAGGAACAGGCGCACAGGCAACTGCAATTATTGCAAATGGAAGAGTTACTGGATTTAATATTACCAATCCTGGTCAAGGTTATACTTCATCACCAAGTGTTGAGTTAATAGCAGGCAGTGGCGCCCAAGCATCTATCATTATTGCCAATGGGCAAGTTTCTACCATTAATATAGTAAATGGTGGAAGCCAATACACAGGAGCACCAACCATAGTAATTAACCCTTTACCTTCAAACGGACCTGGTGGAGGCGCAACCGCAACTGCCACTATTGATGCAAATGGTGCTGTTACTAGTGTAACCATTACTAACCCAGGTACAGGATATATTGGGGGCAATATACCTTCCATTGCTGAACCATTTAGTTTAAATCCTAGTGCAATTAATAATAAAATAAATGTAAAACCTGGATTGAATTACATAAGAGATATACATTATGGTACTGGTAAAAAATTACCTCAGTAATTTGTAAATCAATTCATTTGTCCGTGGTTGTTATTCTCATCAATCGAATTGTAGCTGGTGAGAATAGCATACATGGACAAAATAATTTGTAAACATTTCATTTTATGAAAATAAATGTAATTAAACTATTGGTTGTTTTTGGCTGTATTAGTATTTTTTCGTGTACTAAGGAAACCAAAGAAACAATAATAATTGAGGGTGGGAAGCCTATAAAAAGTTCTAGTGCAGAATCTTTAAGTGAAGAAGATTTGGCTTTTTGGGATAATTCATCAACTGTTAATTTAAATATAAATGATATTTTACTGCCTAATGGTATGACATTTAGCCAATACAAATTAAGTATTGGAAAAACAACCACAGAAGGTGAAAACAGAAATTTATTGTTGATGCTATTGGGTGAAAAAGCACACAACATAATTAACTACACAAATCCAGATTTTGCAACCAATATACCTAAACAAACTAAGTTAGCTTATAGTTGGAACAGTAAGGATTATACCAATCCATCAAGTGATCCAAATGGTTGTCCTGAAAGCATCTATGGATTAGATTGCTCAGGATTTTTATACAACGTGTTTAAAAATGCAGGCTTTAATGGTTTTAAGGTTGGTGCAGCTGACGACCAAAGAAAAGAAGCTCACTTATCTAATGTATTTTCAAAAACCGGTCAATTAACAAATGCTGAAGGTAAAAATATTGATTTAAAAAATATGGTTGCTAAAGATTTTGGAGAAATCCCTCCAGCCAGCATGCTAACAGGTGATATAATTTATTGGTTAGATGCTAGTGGTCGTGCCAAACATATTGGAATCATCTTAAAGAATGGTAGTGGTATATCAGTAGCTCAATCAAATGGCCATCAAAATGAAGAAAGTGATACAAAAAATAGCAATGATTGTGAAAAAAATTATGGAGCCAATAGAGGACCGAGATTTACATCAAATGTTGAAAATTCAATTAAGTCAACAGCTAATGGTGGATTTGGTGATAGCTATGGTATTGTTCGCTGTTTGGAAAAAACTCCTTGCAATGCCAAAACCATTTCTGGTGGTTTTGGTGTAACGCCTACACTTCACTCTGTTGGTTCAAAAAGTGGAACCATTCAATTGAATTATGAAATGTACTCTATACCCGATAAATTAGAAGTATTTTATGAAGGTAAATTATTATTTTCAACTAATGGTTTTGTAAGTGGAAATAAAACCGAATCAATAACATATAACTACAACAAAGAAACCGAAATTGAAGTAATTGTAACAGGCAATGATGCTGGCACAGCTTGGGAGTATACAGTTAACTGCCCTGAATAATAAATAGTCTTGAACACGATTAAATGAATTACAAGAAAGACAGGATTATATAATCTTGGAAATCTTGCAGTCTAGTAATCTTGTTCAAGACAAAATAAATATAAAGGAGTTATGCCGAAAATCCGGTAAAGAGTAGGCGCCAAAACTAAAATTATGAAAAAAACCTATTTACATTTTAATTTTTTCTTTCTAACAATGTCAATTGCTTTTATCTTCACTTCGTGTGGTTCAGACGGGAAAGATGGTAAGTATTATTTATCTATTGATGATGTTACGTGCGTTTCGCGCTATTGGGACGATAATAGCTGTGTTCCATACAACTTAAGGTATTACTATTATAATGGCCCATGTTCTAATAATAAGACATTTAATTACGAATTTGACTTATGCACCGGTGGAGGTTGGAAAGGAACCTACTTTGTTAGCGTTAATGAGGGAGAAAAAGGAGGTTTTATAAGCGATGGTGATGATGGTAGCAATAGGTATTATACACTTTCTTTATATAGTAGTGGTAAAACAATAACCTATTATAAAAATGACAATGGAAGAAACGATGCTTCTGTAGAAGATAAGAATAGACCTATTTATAACGTGTTTTCCAATACAAAAAACAAGGTAGACACTACCCTATTTTTTAAAGATGGTTTTATAAAAATTACTGGAACTTATACACCCAATGGTTCGGTAGTTACCCATGCTCCCAAAAATCAGAAATGATAATGCTATTTAGTTTCTTAAAGCTGATTTGTTGATTTTATCTTTAAGCCTAAAATTAAATTCATTTCTGAACACCGATTCAAAAGATTATAAGATAGACACGATTTTTAAATCTTGGTAATTCTGCAATCTTGTAATCTTGTTCAAGACAAAATAAATAATAAAGGAGTTAAGCCGAAAATCCTGTAAAGAGTGAACGAAAATAGTCTGAACTATGATTGGCAAGATTTGAATGATTAAATTGAATTCAGCAATCATTTAATCAAAAAAATCATAGTTCAGACAAAGTGCGGTAACCTCTGCGCTTATCTGCGAAATCTGCGGGAAAATAAACGGGCAATAGTTGAACAATGGGCTTTAGCCCTTTAAAAAACAATTTGCCTTTTTATCAATAGAAATGGGTTTTAACCCATTTCATTCGGGCAGCAGTTGGAATAATTGCCTGAGGCAAAGTAATAATACTAGCGAGTCCGATAGCAATCGGACGCTAGCGTTGGCGAATGTTGCAGCAGTAAAAATCACCCCGGTCTGCGACCACCCCTCAAAAGGGGAATTTAATAGCGTTAACATTTGAATTTGTATTTATCTGTGTTATCTGTGGCAAAAAATCTGTAAAATCTGTGGCTATAAAAGGTTGTTGGTCGGGAGACACAACAACGGCAACATTTGTGTTTATCAGTGAAATCTGTGGCTTAAAAAAAATTATTTATGCCTGAACCAGCAACTGTTGTTATTGGTTTCGTAACCTTTAAATATAGTATTTATTGGAGCTCCGTGGATTAGTTGAGTATTAAATTTATTGCGAGCTATGTAATTGAATGCACCCATATCGCCTGTGTATGCTGCTTTATTGTTTTGGTTATAGAGTGTATGAAAACTCACTAATTCGGTTAGTAAAAATGTCATAACAGCTATACTCCCTCCTATTATTCCGCAATTAAGTAAAGTTTCATTTGCATATTTTTCCTCATAATCAGCAAACGTTGGTATTTGATTTCGAAAATGGGTAGAATGTTTCATCATCCATTCGTTGTTTAAAGTAGTTGGTTCATCGCCACAAAATAAAGAAGTAGGATTACCTTTAAACAATGGCTGTTCAAATGGATTATTTATTACTTCTACATCGGTACTATCGGTTATAAATAACGATTCTATTTGATTAGGATTTTTTAATAAATAATCTAAATAAACAAAATACCTATACACACTTAAATTGTAAATTGGATTATACTCAACTTGCTTAAAAGTAATGAACTCACTGCTGTATTTAGCTACTGTATCTGACGAAAAACTGTTATGAAATATTATACCATGAAGTTTTAAAGATGTAATGGAGCTTGCCCATTTTTCAATTAACGAATAATCATTGTTGGCTAAAGTTTCGGAACGATTTACATCGTAAACACCAGTAAAAAGGCAAGCAAAAATAAATTGTTTAGGCATTTATAGTTAGTTTACTTCAGCCTGTAACATACTGTTTTTTAATTTTGCACAAGTGCTATTTGGAATATTTCGATAATAAATATAAGTACGAAGATTGACTTTTTTAACATTATACTTATTCGAAACCCTTTCGTAAAAATTTGCATCAGCACTGTACATACTGTAAAAAGGATTATTTACAAATACTTCTCTTTTGCCAAAAAGCGTTGCAAATAAAATACAATCATCTACATGAATTACTTTTGTTGTATCTAACCTATCTGGAATATAATAATCTGCCTCATCATCAACCACAGTATGGGTATTTGATGCTATTAAGTCAGCATGTTCCATTTGCTCCAAACAACTGCTTAAGTGATTGGGTTTAAATTCGTCATCGGCATCTATAATGGTAATGAATTGACCGCTGCTTTTTATTATTCCTCGGTTTATCGATTCAGCCTGACCGCAGTTTGGATGATAGATATAAGTAATAATTGAAGGAAATAAAGAGGTATAATTAACCAATTCATGCTGGTAGTTTATATCGCTTCCATCATCAATAATAATTAATTCAAAATCTTGCATGTTTTGTTTCAATACCGAATTAATAGCACGCTTTACCAATTCAAATTGGGTATTGTATACGGCTAATAATACTGATACTAAAGGTTTTTTTAACATAAAAAATTAAAAATTATGATTTACGATAATAGGCTCATTTTTATTGGCATTTGTTACTTTTACTTTAATTTATTGTGATTTATTTTAGATAATAATAGGTTATTAAATATTGTGACTAAATATATTGTGTTTATTATATTTTTAATTAATTCCAACTATAAGTTTCAAATATCAACATTGGGATTATCGTTGGCGCTGTATTCGTAAAACATTTCATTGTTATTTTGGTCATTTTCCTTTTGTTCAGGTTTAGTAAAACCATGTGTTCCAAATGTATTTTCTTTAACTAATTCACCATTCTGTTCTTGGTGTTCTACAAAAACTTCATCTGTTGCAATTGGTTGTTTACCTGTTGTGATATTTTCTTTATGTTCACTTTCTACAATTTCATCGTCATTGTCTTCAAAATCTTTGTCATCTTCTATAAAATAATCATCATCGTAATCATCATTTTCATCTTCATCGGCCGATTTTTGATATGGCAATTCTGTTTTAACGTTAATGTTTTTAAAATTAGAAGGTGGGTTAATACCTATTGCTCCTTTTTGGATTGTTTCCATTTTATTTATATTTTTTTAATTTGTTTGTTTAAGCTTGTTAGCATTCATTGCTTTTTCAAGGTTTCCATTACTATCCAATGTATGGATAAGATTGTTTTGTAAGTTAAATGTCCAAGTTTTAATCCACGCTTTTAAATCAACATCATTGGTTTCATTGTATGCTTTTTTATAATTTTTTATAGCATCGTTGTAATCAATAATTAACATTTCCATGTAGGCATTGTTAAAACTATTGCCATTTTTTTCTCTCATTAAAGCAAAAATTGATTGTTGTTTTTCGGAAACAAATATGGGTATTTGGATTTTTTTTAAAATTGCTAGTTGGTTTAATTCGTTATAAGTTTTTAAATGAGTTTCTTCCATTAACTTTCCTAGTTGCTTTACTTTTAATAAATTGCTTTTTTGCCTAGCAAGCTGCCCAAATTTTATAATTTTTAAATTAGTTTCTGCAGCATAAACCATGTAATTCGAATCAATTTGTTTTGTTTCAGTTTTAATTTCAGAGGTAATTTTTTCAGTTTTATTATCGATACATGACTCTAATAAAAATACAATTATTGTAATAACAGAAAAATATTTTGTTAAGTTTATTGATGTTTTAAAATTCATTTTGTAAATAAATATGTATAACAAAATTGCTAAAGAAAGCACTACTATTTATTATACTTTTTTTTAAATATTTTATAAAATTCACAGATTTTAATATTTTTAATAAAAAGTAAAAAGTGTGAAAAATGCAGCTATTAAGTAAATGAATATAAGCCAGTAAAACAATTATAATTAAATATTTGCTGCATAATTATTAAGCTTAAAAACCAGCATTTGATTATTATTAAAACATAGAAAAAAATGAAAACCTTTAAAAAAATTTTAACTATTATAATTATAGCGGTATATGCAATTAATGTCCAATCGTGTAAAAAAGATGAAAAAGAGCCAAACACTTCCAATTAAAATGATGACACAGCAGCGCAATCTCAACAGTCGAGTGATGAATCAATACAAACCAACGAGTCGGAATTTGCAATGAACGATGTAAACAGTGCCATTGAAAACTCGAGCTATTTTATAAAACATCCCCCTAACCCCCTTCACTAGCGCAAATCCATCGCACAAGGGGGAATATTTTCCGCACCTTTTTTTGGTTTAAATGAAATATTCATTTTGTAAATCATTATTTTATTAAAACATCCCCCTAACCCCCTTCACTAGCGCAAATCCATCGCACAAGGGGGAATATTTTCCGCACCTTTTTTTGGTTTTTAAAAAACAAATCACAAATCTCATTTCACAAATCTCATTTCACATATCTCATTTCACATATCTCATTTCACATATCTCATTTCCCATATCTCATTTCCCAAATCACATTTCCCATATCTCATATCCCAAATCTCATTTCACATATCTCATTTCCCATATCTCATTTCCCATATCTCATTTCCCATATCTCATATCACAAATCACATTTCCCAATAACCAACCACCTAAAAGCCCAAGCCCATTTTACATTTACATTTTGCTTTGAAGTATTAATTTGCAATAAAATTTGCTCCCAATCTGCTTTCACAAATCCCCTAGCTACTGACAGTTTTGCATCGTTTTTTACCAAATACGATTTACTAAAAATGGCAGTTAACCAAGCTATGGAGTGGTAAGCTAAAAAATGCCTGTGTAAGTCGTTTATTATAAAACCTAATTTGGCATTTGCATTACACCACTTTAATAGATTGCTAATTTCAATGCTATTTAAATGATGTGTAAATAAACAAGCCAAAGCTATGTCAAACTCAATATTTAAGTTCGGTAAATCCCTGTAATCACTATTAACAAAACTTATTTCTTTATAATATTCACATTGTTGGATTGCATAAGTTATACAATCTTCTTTTAAATCAACTCCAATTAATTTAAATGTTAACCCATTTTTACGAGCCCATTTTGCTAATATTATTAAATTGTCACCTCCACCACAACCAATATCAATTATGGTGTATGTTTTACCTTTTTCAAAATTAAATTGATTAAACCCTTTTAAAGTTACATTATGTCCACCAAGCCAAGTATTTATAAAGTTAAGTTCTTTTAAATTTTGATATAAATCTAACTTAGGTATGAAATCATTGTCTAATAATTCCTTCGTTTCCGATCTGCTTTTTGAATTTAACATATTGATGCAATTAAGCTATTTTGAACTAAAGTTTTATTTTTTAAAAAATACTTATATTTTGCAAAAAGTATCAAAAAAATTTACAATATGAAAAAAACAATCTTTACTTTAATTAATTTATTTTTTATTTTAAAACTAACTTCAGCTGCAATAATAAATACCGATGTAAATAAAACGGTAGATAGTATTGCTACACAATATCAATTAGATATTACAGGCGATGGTAGTTACGACTTAACTTTCAATTATTTTGCTAATGGATCAATAACAGTTACTGGAAGAATTGGAACTGCTGGAAACTTTTATTTAGCCACAGCTACTATAAGTGGAAACAATAATTACCCCATAAAAATTGGTAATGATAAATCGTTTGAAAAAAATACAACTTGGAAATCGAATGGAATATTTTTACAAAGCCCAAGCTTAGGATACACTGATTTTAAAGGAAAAGGAAACCAATACATAGGTGGTAAGTTAACTTATACTGGTGGAATTGAAACCTATTATTTTTGGGTTTTAATTAATGTTTCAAAAGATGGAAGCAGTTTAAACATTATAAAATGTGCCTATGAAAATGAAACTGATGTTCCATTGTTAACTGGTAACGAAGGTGCCACTAATGTTTCGGTAAATGAAGCTTTAAACAATATAAATTTCACAGTTTTCCCTCAGCCAGCAAGTACTTTTTTAAATATAACATGTACTGAAAAAATAGTAGATTATGCTATTTATAATTTAACTGGAAAATTAATGGCTGATGAGAAATTAATTAACAATGAAATTAATGTAGCACAATTGCCAAAAGGCATTTATATTTTAAAACTAACAACTGCTACAAATTTTTTAATAACTAAAAAAATAATTATAGAAAACTAATATGAAAATAAATAACCTAATAATAACTATTGCAACAGGAACTAGTTTAATACTAACTAGTTGTGGCAATAGTAGCAATACAAACATGACAGATAAAGACAGCACTAAAACCGAAAGTACGTTTAATGTAGAATGCGATAATTTTGCTGACTTACAAGTATTGAGGTACGAAGTAGAAGGTTTTAACGATTTGTCGGCATCGCAAAAAGAATTGGCTTACTATTTATTTGAAGCAGCAAATGCTGGCAGAGATATTATTTACGACCAAAAATACAAACACAATTTAACCATTCGTAAAACCATTGAAGCCATTTTTGAAAGCTATAAAGGAGATAAGAATACAAACGAATTTAAACAACTTGAAACCTATGCCAAAAGAGTTTTCTTTTCAAATGGAATTCATCACCACTACTCTAGTTTAAAGTTTGTTCCTGAATGTAATTTTAATTTTTTTGCTGATTTGGTTAAAGCATCTGATGAAAAATTATTGCCTTTAAATGGTAAATCAGTGGATGAATTTTTAAAAACAATTCGTCCAATTATTTTTGATGAAAAGCTAGAAAATAAAATTGTTGACTTGGCATCAGGTATTGATAATATTAAAGCATCGGCAAATAATTTTTACGAAGGTGTAACCCAAAAAGAAGTAGAAGATTTTTACAATGCTAGAATGAAAAAAAATGATGCAACGCCAATTTCGTGGGGGTTGAATAGTAAAATGATGAAGGAAAATGGCAAAGTGGTAGAAAAGGTTTGGAAAGTAGGTGGAATGTATTCTGCTGCTATTGAAAAAATAGTGTATTGGTTAGAAAAAGCAGTTACTGTTGCCGAAAACGACCAACAGAAAAAAACATTACAACTTTTAATTGAATATTACAAAACTGGCGATTTGAAAAAATGGGATGAATACAACATAGCTTGGGTAAATGATGTAGATTCGAGATTGGATGTAGTGAATGGTTTTATTGAAGTTTATGGCGATGCAATAGGTAAACGTGCAAGTTTTGAAAGCGTGGTTTCAATGAAAGACATGGAAGCAACCAAACGTATAGCTGCTGTAGCTAAAGAAGCGCAATGGTTTGAAGATAATTCGCCAATTGCTCCTGAGCATAAAAAGAAGGAAGTAAAAGGCATAACTGCTAAAGTAATAACTGTAATACAAGAAGCAGGCGATGCTGCACCTGCTACACCAATTGGAATTAACTTACCCAATGCCAATTGGATTCGTCAGCAGCACGGTAGTAAATCGGTTTCGCTAAGTAATATTGTGCATAGTTACAATATAGTTGGTGCCAAAAGCCCTATGCTAAAAGAGTTTGCCGAAAATGAAGCACAAATTGCAAGAGCAAAAGAATATGGTTCATTGGCAGGCGATTTACATACCGATATGCACGAAGTAATTGGCCACGCAAGCGGACAAATAAACAAAGGAGTTGGCGATCCTGACCAAACCTTAAAAAACTATGCAAGTACTTTGGAAGAGGCCCGTGCCGACTTAGTAGCATTGTATTATGTGCTTGATAAAAAATTAGTTGATATGAAAATAATGCCTAGTTTAGATTGTGGTAAAGCCGAATACGATGGGTACATAATGAATGGTTTGATTACTCAATTAACTCGACTAAACTTAGGCGAAAATTTAGAAGAAGCACACATGCGTAACCGCCAATTAAATGCAAAATGGGCTTACGAAATGGGTAAAAAAGACAATGTAATTGAATATGTAAAACGCGATGGAAAAACCTACGTTAAAATTAATGATTACGACAAACTACGTACTTTATTTGGCCAATTATTAAAAGAAATACAACGAATAAAAAGCGAAGGCGATTACAAGGCCGCCACTGCATTGGTAGAAACTTATGGTGTAAAGGTTGACCAAGAATTATTGAAAGAAGTAAAAGATAGATTTAACAAACTAAACGTTGCTGCTTACAAAGGTTTTATTCAACCTAAGTTAGTACCTGTAATGGATGGAGATAAAATAAAAGATGTGAAAGTAGAATACCCTACCAATTTCCTTGAAAACCAATTGGAGCTAGGAAAAAAATATGGATATTTGCCTGCTGTAAATTAATTGAAAAATATACTAGAGCCGTTCAATTGAACGGCTCTTTTTTTACTGTAATAATGAACCTAAAATTATTTCATAAATTATAAAATTGTCCTCTTCTATTTTAAAAGCCACTATCCATTTGCCAATTGTTACGCAAGAATACCCGAATTTTAATAAAACAGTATTGTTACATTTAGCATATTGAGTGTTTGGTTGGACAAATGATTTAATGCTGTCTTTAAATTTTAAAACATATCTGTTTCCACTACCAATTGTGTTTTTTGAATCTAAAAAATCTCTTTGCAAACGAAGTGTTTTAAGAGCAGGTTCTTTAAAAATTAATTTCATAAATTCACCTTATCTAACTCTAAAAGTAAATCCTCTTCATTAATATTTGAAGTATAATTTTGAGTAGATAAATATTCGGTAAGTTCAATATCTGAAGCAAGCCTACCTATGCCAAAAGCTATGTTATGGGGAGTAAGTTTTACTTTATTTACAGTTGAAATATTTTTAACAAAAGGCAATGTCTCACATATTTTTTTCAGTTCTTCTACATTTTCTTTTGTATCAATTTCTATTGTTAAAATTTCCATAGTTCAAATATATCGTATTTTATTTTTTTGTAAAAAGGAATTTTTTAATATCTCTAATTTATTACAAATTACCTTTGTTACATTTTATCAAAAAGGGCTTCATATACAAAATTTATTAAGCACAGTTAAGATTTATAAAGTAACTCCTACAATTCCTGAAAACCTAAATTTATTTAATTATAAAATATGAATTATTTATTGAATAAACTAAAAAATAAAAAAAACTATATTTTCTTTTTTGATTATTTAGAGCATACTTGTACTATGAAAATGTTTCTGTTTTGCTTCATTATTTTAATATCAAATTTTTGTATCGCACAAAAAAAAGGATTAAAAACTGAAAATATATTCCTGGTTCCCGAAAAACATGAAACAAATATTGATAGTTTAGCTTCCTATTTTAATAAAACTTATAAGGAAGATAGTACAAAAATAAAGGCAATTTATGTATGGATTGCAACTCATATTTTGTACGACTATAAATTATTAAAAATGAGTTATGGCTCATTTTATAATCAGGAAGATAAAGTAGTTTTTAAAAATCGAATTGCGGTTTGTGCGGGGTATGCTAATTTATTCCATACTATTTGTACAAAATGTAATATTCAATGCGAAGTTATAACTGGTTTTGCTTATTCTAAAGAAAAAATCAATCTATCTAAGATAAACGATACACGGCATGGTTGGAATGCAGCTCGTATTAATGGCAAATGGTATTTGTACGATGTAACTTGGGCTAGTAATAGATACGAATACAATAAACAACTAAACGGTAACTTTTGGTACTATTTCCAAACCGACCCTTATTTATTTTCATCAGGGCATTTGCCTGATGACGACATGTGGCAATTAAGAGAAAATATTATTAGTTATTCAAATTGGTTTAATAGAAAACAATCGGATTTTATTAAACAAAATATTAAACCTAAATATAACTACGATAGTATAATAGAATACCACCAAAAACTAAAAGAAACTCAACTTATAAATTTAAAACTTAGCGAAGATTTTTATGAAAATTTAGCGAATTTATTTAATGATATTAACATAAATATAAATGCTTATGAAACATTAGTTTACAACAAAAACAGTAGAACAATGTATAGCTCAAGTAAAGACTTTTTTGTAAATGATTCCTTTTTACAAAACCAAAAGTTATCATTTACAAATTATTATAAAATTATTGATAGTATTCAAAATTTACTAAATGATACAATCCTTTATGAAACTGATTCAACCAATTTTACACATACTATTAAACTTAAACAATATTTTGAAAGAGAATTGATTTGTTTGGATAGATTTATAAATTTTTCAAAATTTAGAAGATCAGGTGCTATATATCGCCCTGTTTATAGTAAATGGTTTATGGAAAACGCATACACCAAAACATATGAGTCTGAATTTTATGAAAAGGAAATGGACTTTTGTGTTTTTTTTAATATTAATAATGTAAATCCATTATATAATAATATTAAACAAGCAGGTTATTCAAGTTCTTTTGATTTTGGACTTGGTTACATTCATAAAAATTATACTTTTAAGTATCTTTTAGATATCATGTTCACCAACAATCCTAACTACTTTGTTAATTTCAATAACACAAATAAAAAAGCAATATCTGCTTCTGCAAATAATTTTATGCTGCAAGCTGACTATAAATACTACAGATACAATAAATTAGCTTTATTTTTATCTTCAGGTTTAGGTTTAAATATGTTAACCCAATATATTGATAAAGAAACTTCGAAAGAAATTAACGATTTAAGTCCACGTTTATCAATAGGGCATTCTGTAACTTATAGGTATAATATTTTGTATTACTTTTCACTTAACACAGGTATTAGTTACTTAAATAACAGTACAAATTTAGGTCAAAACTTAAGTGGAATTATTTATAATATTGGAATTGGAGTTGGTTTTGGTGCAAATAAAATGTGGTAATTTTTTTTTTTACTTTTACAAAATGATAAACCTAAATTTTGATGCCTTGCCAATTATAGAAACTGATAGGTTAATACTTAGAGCAGTTACTGAAAATGATGTGGAGGATGTGTTTGAAATACGCTCCAACCCAATAACTATGCTTTTTATTCCTAGGCCAATTGCAAAAACAAAAAACGATGCATTGGATGTAATTAATTTAATAAAGAATGGTATTGAAACTAAATCAAAAATTAACTGGGCAATAACCCAAAAAGGAAACAATAAACTTATTGGAATAATTGGTTATGTAAATATACACGAACACAATAGCAGGGCCGAAGTTGGTTATGTTTTAAACGAAAACTATCACCGAAAGGGAATTACTATCGAAGCATTACAGGCAGTAATTCAATTTGGGTTCAATCAGTTTAACTTCCATTCTATTGAAGCAGTAATAAACCCTGAAAACTTAGCTTCTTGCAACTTGGCTTTAAAATATGATTTTACCAAAGATGCTTACTTTAAAGATTATACATTTAGCAATAATGTATATACTGATGCTTATGTGTTTTCGTTATTAAAACTTTGTAAAAATAACCTTTCCAGAGTCACATCAATTCATTGTAAATTAGAAAAGTGGTACATAACTAAGTTTTATGTTTTTACACTAATTCTTACAGCAAAAGTTTAGCACCAATTGACATGGATAATTTATTAAAATCTGAATTGTTTGAAAAAGTTGTATTACCAAATAAAAATTTAAATTGAGTATTAGTATAGGCTGCTAACTTGTTTTTAATCAAAGTATACTCTATGTTTACACTTGGGCTAAGAAAATAATTAAATGAATTTGTCAACAACACTTTATCATATTTTGGAGTCCAAAAATAATTGTAACCATCTTTATAAATAAATGAAGTAGATAAACCATTAACTAAACCTAAAAAAATACTACTTTTTTTGCTCTTACTTCTTAAGATAAGTTTATGTGCTTTCAAACCTATATCCATCATATAAAAATTTAAGTTTGGGTTTGATAAATTATATTCGTTTAAAATATTTTCTTTTGAATAAGTGTTCATAATAAATCCAAACTCATAACTTTTAAAAGTTTTATCAAAACTTATATTAATTCCAGTTATTTTATAAGTATTAAAATCGGAAGACACATAACCTAATTGCATTGCGGTAAAGAATTCTTTACTTTCTTGAGCAAAAGTTTTAGTAATCGAACTAAAACAAATACATATTAATAATAATTGTAACCGTCTCATGACCCTAACTATAAAATCCTTTAACCCAAGCCATTATTGCAGAAATTGCAGAAACGACAACTGCTGAAATTAAGGAAGTACAAATAGCAATATCGGTTCCTCCGCCTGGCAGTTGTATAACAACAGTATAGGTAATCATAAGAGTTACTACATCTGCATCTATAATTGATCTTCCTCCAACATCTAAGTCAGGATAATTGGTTGTTAAATAGTTACCCCATGGACTCGAACCAATATTATCAATTTGATAATTCCAATAATCAGCACTATGTTTACCTAATGCAATCGCAATTAAAGCAGGTTGAAGTATTTCATAAGAATAACTAGACTTTATCAACTCTGCTTCTAATATTTCCAAATCTCCTCTAACATCGGTCCTTGAATTAGCATTCAAAATAGTACTTGAAATTTTACTATAAATGAAAGATAATACAGCGTTGATATCACTAGGTTTTTTGTCAATATCATTACATAGATAAGCATTTAAAGCATTTGCTCCAGCGGGTGTATATTTAGTTTTTTGCCAAATTGAAGGACTCGCAATACCATCGCAAGTAATACACATGTACGTAGCGGCTAAATCTAATACTTCTTCAACAGTTGGACTAGCTCCCAAATTATTAATAATGTAATCCAATCCATCATTGTGTAATAGTCCAACGGATTCATAAGGGTTTGTTACTGATTCTCCTGACATAATTTTATATTTTAATTAATTTTTAATAACAAACGTAGAAATAATTTTTTTATTTAAAAAAAATTGCAATGAATGATATTTATCATGTAAAAAGATTATTTTTATTATTCATTTTGTTAATTATACTAAATTATAAGTTTATAAAACTCTCTCATTCTCATAATATACAATAATCTAGTGTAAAATAAATAAAAGAAAATTATATTAATAGCACCTACAATCCTAAGATTATTTGTTAAGTTCCAATAAATATAAACTTTATATCTAGGCCAATTGCTTTTAACTTAAACGATGCCTTTACAAAAATAGAATAAATGAAGATATAAAACCAACATCTAATTATTGGAATAATTGGTTATGTAAATATACACAAGCACAATAGTAGAGCCGAAGTTGGATATTTTTTAAACGAAAATTATCACCAAAAAGGAATTACTATCGAGGCATTACACGCAGTAATTCAATTTGGGTTCAATCAATTTAGCTTCCTTTCAATTGAAGCAGTAATAAACCCTGAGAACTTAGCTTCTTGCAACTTGATTATAAAATATGGTTTTACAAAAGATGCTTACTTTAAAGATTATACCTTTAGCAACAATGTATACACTGATGCTTATGTGTTTTCGTTTCTAAAAAAATAAAACAACAGTTAAACTGCAGCAGTTTCTATTAAATTTACTTCTGCAATAAACTTTCTTTCTTTTAGCAAGTAGCCATTGCCTTTTACTAAAATATGTACTTTAATATTTTCAATACAAATTGGTGAGCTTTCGCTTACATCGGTAATATTCGAAAATTTAATGTCTCTCCCATCAACAATTACTACAGCACCACTGCCAATAACTTCTAAATGATTGTTGTTTATAATTATTACACCAGTATCCTCGCCTAAGCCAATTCCGGTGCATTGTGGGTTGCTAGCAACCGCTTGTGCCAAACGGTTAAATCTACCTCGTTTATCAAAATGCGAATCGATAATAACATTGGGAATGTAAGCCAACCCGGTTGTAATTTTTACTTCTCCTTTTAAATGAGCCAATTCACTTTTACCACTGTAAATCATGGTATTGCTCATAGCCATTGCACCTGCACTTGTGCCTGCAATTACAAACGATTCTTCTCCAAAATACCTTTCGTTTAATACTTGGTATATTTCAGTTCCACCAAAAATACTTGTTAAACGCAATTGGTCGCCACCTGAAAAAAGTATGCCATCACAGTCTTTTACTCGTTGTATGTATTCTGGATTTTGAACTTCCTCGCGGTTTCTTATATTCATAACACCTGCTCGGGTACAACCTATTTTACCAAAAGCATCAATGTAATTTTGCCCCACTTCTTGGGGAATAGATGAAGCTGTAGTAATCACTTCTATTTTTTTATTCGACCCTCCAACTTCTTCTACAAATCGCTTTAGAATTGCTAAACTAAAAAAATTTAGACTTTTAACTGAGTGCCCATATCCATTTTCAGGCTCTGTGCCTTTATCTTCTGCACCACCAATTGATATGAGTTTTCCTTTTGGTATATTCAATGTTAACTATTTAAAATTAAAAAAACTTACTAAACTTCCCCGCCCATTTACTTTTTTTATAAAGCTTATTCTTCGTCTTCTTCCTCCCCTTCCCACTCTTGGTCTGGGCTTGTCCACTCTTCACCTTCCATCATTTTACGGTATTCTATCAACTCCTCTTTGTTGTACTTGTTGTTAAAATCGCTTAACAAATCTAATAAATAATCTAAATTAGCTTTCCCATCATCCTCAGTATATTCAAAAGTATAATTACCATTTTCTTCAATGTTTTCGTAAGCTAATCTAATCATTCTTACATAGCCAGGCTGGTTTAAATTTTCAATAAAATGTTGGCGTAATTCTTTTAATTGTGCTACTACTTTTTCAGCATCAAATCCATCTTTTGCCAATGTTTGTTTAATGGCATCTATCAATTGCTTCATTCTTTTATATTATTTTGGTGGCGAAAATAAGGTTTTGTTTTAAAACTCTAACTATTTATTGTTTATTTGTTAAAGAAGTGAATTTGAGGTTTGGGAGATGAGATTTGGAATGTGGGAAATGAGCACTGAGATGGGAGAAAAAAATTTGCAATTTGCAAGGCGCATTGCTTAAAATTCAAAAACCAACAATTAATAATTAAACAAATAAGCAGTTAAGCAATCAAAAAATCAACAAGTCAAAAATCTCCAAATCAAAAACCTACACAAACATTTCCTCTTGCTCTTTGTCTAATTCTTCTTTGTCTTTATCTATTTTACGTTTAACTAATAATTGTAAAGCAGGCCCAGCCATAACTGATGTTACCACTGCCATAACAACTATAGCCACAAATAATTTTTGGTTTATTAAACCTGCTTGTAAAGCCAATAATGCTAAAATAATTTCCATTGCTCCTCGGGCGTTCATTCCAAAACCTACAGCCAAGCTTTCTTGTTTAGTTAATCCACCCCAAAGTGCACCTAAACCCGCACCTAATAATTTGCAAACTATAGCAATTACAAGCACCAAAGCGGTAACTTGCAGATCGAAATTTGCAAAAAAGTTAACTTTGAAACCAATTGAAACAAAAAACAATGGAGCAAAAATATTGGTAACAAATTGGTTTACAATTTCTCTAGTTTTTTCAGTTAAATGCACACTGTCGCCAAAAGCAATACCCACTATAAATGCACCAAAAATAGCGTGAATACCAATAAACTCGGTAAATGCAGCTCCTAAAAATGCCAAACCTAACGAAATACTTAAAAATCCACCTGGCCAGCTAAAGTTTTTTTTGGCCCATGGCAACGATTTATTAATAATAATTCGGCCAATAGTTAGCATTGCAACTGCATACAAAATTGTTAACCCTAAAGTATACAAAAAACCATGAGCCAATGCGTTGCTTTTTAACATTCCTAAAATAACAGAAAATAACAACCAACCAATTATATCATCAAACATGGCTGCAGCAATAATTATCATTCCAACTTTGGTTCTAAACAAACCTAAATCCATTAAAGTACGAGCTATAATTGGTAAAGCCGAAACAGCCATTGCTGTTCCAAAAAACAAACTAAACAAAATTAATCTAAAATGATTGTTATAATTTTCGCCAAATAATGGAAAAAAATAATAAGCTGCTAAAAAACCTAAACCCAAGGGAATAATTAAACCTAAAAAACTGGTTTTTAATGCTGTTTTACCTTGCTGACGGATAATTGAAAGATCGACTTCCATGCCTGCCACAAACAATAACATAATTACCGAAATGGATGTAATTCCATTAAAAGCAATATGAGAATTACTATTTTGGTTTAACACTAAATTACTAATTTTAGGGAAATATTGACCCAATAAACTAGGTCCTAAACAAATACCCGCTACCAATTCGCCAACCACCAATGGCATTTTTAATTTCCTGAAAAACTCACCCACAAGCCTAGCCACAATAAGCAAAATGCCTAAGCTCAAAATTAAACTTATTATTTCTTGGTGATTAAGGGTTTTCATTTGGAGATTTATTCATTTGGAGATTTGGAGATTTGGAGATTTATTGATTTAAGGAATTATTTTATTGTTGTATTGTTGTATTGTTAAATTGTTGTATTGTCTATTGCTTATTGTCTATTGTCTATTGTCTATTGCTTATTGTCTATTGCCTATTGCTTATTGCTTATTGTCTTTTGCTGATTGCTGATTGCTGATTGCTGATTGCTAATTGTATTTTATTCAGCATTTCGAACTCCTCACTCCCTTTACTCTTCCGGTACGTTTACCAATAATAAATTACAAGGCAAATCGGCTAAAGCAAATTCAATGTCATTTGGAAATACCCTGTCAATCAAATTTAGTTTTCTATCGGGTGAATTTAATACCAATAAATCTGCTTTAATTTCTCGAGCATATTTAGTAATTACATAACCTGGCTTTCCTTCTATTCTTTCAGTATTTATTTTTAAATCAGAACAATCATTACAACTTAAAATGTATTCTAATTTTTTATCTTCTTCCTCTATTAACCTCTCTTTGTGTTGAGCCATTTCGTTTTCTCTAAATTCATCACTTCTTATCAATGCTGCTTTATTCAAATCGGTTTCTTGAATAATATCAACATTTTTAACGTTAAACGCTTTAGCAATTTCTATAGCCTTGGCAATGGTAGTCTCAGTTTTTGGATTATCAGAACCTTCAACTACTATGTGGTGAAGAGGAATTGACTCTATAGAAGGTTCGGTTAACATAAGCATACTGCATTTTACCCTTCTGCTTAACTTGCGGGCAATACTTCCCATAAAATATTTAATCAAACTCTCCTTTTCTAAAGCTCCGGCTACCAATAAGTCTATATTTTCTTCCTCACAAATTTGCAAAATCGATTCTACTGGTTCACCTTCTTGCCATATTAATTTTGAATTATTTAATAAATCATATTTTGATAACAGCTCTTTTAAAGTTTTTTCGTCTTCAATATTCTTTTGGCCAATATGTATAAAGATCAAGTTTGCATGAAAGCCATTTTGCATTTTACTAGCTTCGGCTATAATAGCTTCTAATCTGGGAGAAAATGCTATTGCAATTCCTATTTTTTCAAAAATTAAAGTTGTGTTCTCTTCACTCATCTTTTGTAATTATTAATTTAAAAGTTAAAAAAATTTATAGCGCAAATAAAGTAATAATTATTCATTAGTTAATAACCAAACTAAACTAGCAATTGCTGCAGCACCTAAGTGTAATTCGCGTTCGTTTACCGCTTCAAATACATCATTTTCTGTATGGTGATAATCAAAATACCGTTGCGAATCAGGCACGTAACCAATCAATGCTTTACAATTGTTTTTTAACGGGCCAATATCAGCACCACCGCCACCAAGGTCTATTTTATCCCAACCGTAGTTTCTGAACAAATGTGCTTTTGCATTGATGTTTTTATAAATAGAAGAATCACTAATTCCAAAGCCACGAGGCACAAATCCACCCGCATCGGTTTCAATGGCCGCATAATGATTTTCATTGTTTTTTTCTGCTAATTCATCATATTTTATTCCACCACGCAAACCATTTTCTTCGTTCATAAATAATACCGCACGCAATGTTCTTTCATGTTTTAAATTTAAGGTTTTAAACAAACGCAAAACTTCAATGCTTTGCACACAACCTGCACCGTCATCGTGAGCACCTTCTCCAACATCCCAACTATCCAAATGGCCACCAACCAATACAATTTCATTGGCTTTTGTAGTTCCATTTAACTGACCAATGACGTTATAACTCAAAACACTGTCGATGGTATTTTGGCAATTTAAGTTAAAGTAAAACTTAGTTTCGTTATTTGTCTTTAGCGATTTACTTAACACATCGGCATGATTGCTACTAATTGCACAAGCTGGAATTTTCGGAAATGAATCGTTGTAATACATAGCTCCAGTATGAGCAAATTCATCGTGGGCCAGAGTCATGCTTCGAACTACAACTCCTACCGCTCCGTATTTTGCAGCCTCACTTGCTCCGCGCCCACGTTGGTTCACTGCCCCACCATAAGCACTACCTGTACTAATTTGAGTTGGGTCCATTGCACGATTAAAAAACACAATTTTACCTTGCACTTTTTCTTTGCCTAAGCTGCGCAATTCTTCAAAATTTTTTACTTCAATTACGTTGGCTGTTACGCCATTTTTAGGTGTAGAAACTGAACCACCCAAGGCTAAAATATTTACTTGCATTGGTTTAAATCCGGGTAGTATTTTACCAATTTCGGTTTGTTTGCTGCCTCTTACCCAACGTGGAACCATAACAGGTTGAAGCCACACACTATCAAAACCATAACTTTTCATTTTACTATACATCAGCTGTACGGCTTTTCCGGCCTCCGGACTACCACTGATTCGGTTGCCTACTTTTTTGCATAAATCACGCAAATCAGAATAGGCTTTTCCGTTAAGCAATACTTCGTCAGTAATTTGTTTAATAACAGCAGCATCGTTGGTTTGAGCCGTTAGTTGGAAGCAATAAAGAGAAAATAAAAGTATAAAAAATTTGTTCATTATCTGTAATATATTTAATGCATTCAAATATATTGTTTGTAAGGGATTTTAAAAGCGGGAAATAGAGAGTACTTTTAATTTTGAAAAATGACTAAGTTTTTTTATTAGATTGGTTGTAGCCAAAGGCTTTTTATTAAAGTCTCTTGTGAAAGGCTAACAAGTATAGGAAGATTGCACCATAAACAATTAATCAAAATTAAATTTTAGATTATTGGGATCTTGTCTTGAGTCCCAAATTCTTTATATGGTGAGAGTCGTTTCATTTTCATCGTAAATTAAAAAGTAATCTCTTACAATAATTCTTTTAATATTTTCAACATTGGTTTTTCTGCCTATTGAAGGGGTTTCTAAAATAGATTTGATCGTATCATTAAATAATCTGTTCAATTTCTTACTGTATAAATTTGATTTATTGCGATTGTTCCAATAAGAAAAAATTTGCACTTTATCTAAGTATGCATCTTCCGACCATATTACTCTTTTAGCCATTCTTCAGTAAGTTTATCCACTTCCTCATTAGTATAGAATTGTCCGTTATCAACCTGATGTCTTGCTTTAGCTATTGCTTGTTGTTGCTCTTCGTTTAAAATATAGATTTCATCAGTTTCAGTTTCAAATTCAAGTAAACTCAATACTCCTTTTAAAACATCTTCATCCGTTGTTGTCTGAATTTTGCTTATCAGTTGCTCTTGTAATTCTAATGTGGTCATTGTACTATTTTTTATCAAAACTAAAGAAATAAATTTTAATAATGAAAAATTGCGAAAATTTAAATTCAGCTTGTATATTGCTGATAACAGAAAATGGCTTGGTATTCCTCCCTCGATAATGCAATCGCCTCACTCGTTCTATTTAATTATTTTATTTTTACCCTAAAACCCATTAACAAAAAAAATATCCTACTATTTTCTGCTGGAATCAGCGGGACGATTGCGCAATCAATAAGCTAAGCTGTTTTTTTTCTTTATTGGTTTGTTCACGCAAAGGCGTGAACCAGCTTAACATATTGATTTCTTTTTGCGCTAGCATAAGGTGATATTTTTTCATAGATTTAGCTAATTAGCTTTAAAATAAATATTTTATGATTGGTATGAAAACGGGATAATTTTACGAAAAAATCCCTTCCAATATTACTTGAAAGGGATTTTTAATAGTTTTTTGTAACAATTATTTTTTGTCAATTATAATTGAATTGCCAGTTTTTTGTATTCCATTTAGCTTGTAACTTTTTATATTATCATCACTATATTCTTGGCAACATTTTTTTTCGTTCTGCAGCAATTCTATTTCTATATTACTAATTTCATTGATAATTGAGGAGTTGGAGTTATATATTTTAAAACTGTTTTTTAGAGAATAATTTCCAGTTTTCGAATTATCTTTAGTAATCCAATATTGAAATCCATACAGATTGTTTGAACTGTAATTATAAATATTACTTGAATTTAAAAAAACCACTGTATCAATTGGTTCTTTAAATGCCTCAATTGAATCTGAAACAAATAAAATGATGTAAGTAGAATCTAATTCCGCCAATTTAAATCCATTGTTTAAAGAATCCATGTTCATGGTTATAAACATCTGCCTACTTGCCTTGTAATTAGTACAATCAATTCCTCCTCCCATGCCTGGAAATCCTCCACAACAACCATAAAAAATTGTTATCATCATTGCTGCAAATCCAATAAAGTTTAGTTTTTTTCTTTTCATTATTACTCACAATCCACACTAATTCAAAACAAAAAAATCTCTTTCCATATTACTTAAAAGAGATTTTTTTATTGTTTACCGTTAAATAACAATTCAACAATCTATCAATTTAACAATTCAAATTATTTATACAATGGAAACTTAGCCATCCAAGTATTGATATTTTTTCTAATATCAGCAAGAATAATTTCGTTTTCGTTATTCATTAAAGCAGTGTCAATATAATCAACTATTTGTTCCATATCGGCTTCAGCCATTCCACGAGTTGTAATGGCAGCTGTTCCAACACGCATTCCACTTGTTACAAATGGCGATTTATCATCGAAAGGAACCATGTTTTTGTTAATAGTAATATCGGCTTTGCCTAAAACGGCTTCTGCTAATTTTCCTGTTAAGTTTTTGCTGCGCAAATCGATTAACATTAAATGATTATCGGTTCCTCCAGAAATAATTTTATAACCACGGCTTACAAATGCATTGGCCATAGCTTGCGCATTCACTGCTACTTGTTTAGTATAGGTTTTATAATCATCGGTTAAACATTCGCCAAATGCTACTGCTTTAGCAGCAATTACGTGCTCTAATGGTCCGCCTTGAGTTCCGGGAAATACAGCACCATCTAACACAGCACTCATCATTTTCAATTCACCTTTTAACGTTTTTTGTCCAAATGGATTTTCAAAATCGTTACCCATCATAATAATTCCACCACGTGGACCACGCAAAGTTTTATGTGTAGTAGAAGTAACAATATGACAATATTGAACAGGGTCGTTCAATAATTTTCCAACTATTAAACCGGCAGGGTGAGAAATATCGGCCAATAAAATAGCACCAACACTATCGGCAATGGCACGCAAACGGGCATAATCCCAATCGCGGCTATAAGCCGAAGCACCACAAATAAGCATTTTTGGTTTTTCAGCATGTGCTTTTGCTTCTACTTTATCCCAATCAATTAAACCTGTTTCTTGCTCCACACCATAAAAAGATGGAGAGTATAATTTACCCGAAAAATTAACTGGAGAACCGTGTGTTAAATGTCCACCATGTGATAGATCAAAACCTAAAATTTTATCTCCAGGATTTAAGCAACCCAACATAACAGCTGCATTTGCTTGCGCTCCCGAATGTGGTTGAACATTGGCCCAAGTAGCGCCAAACATTTGTTTTAATCTATCAATAGCTAAATTTTCTACCACATCTACTACTTCGCAACCGCCATAATAGCGTTTTCCCGGTAAGCCTTCCGCATATTTATTGGTTAACACGCTTCCCATAGCTTCCATTACTTGTGGGCTAGTAAAATTTTCAGAAGCAATTAGCTCAATGCCGTGTTCTTGACGGCTTTTCTCTTGATTTATTAAATCGAATATAACGGTATCTCTTTGCATAATTTTTTTGTAGTTGCGAAAGTAAAATTAGTTTACTTATTTAATTAATGATTTTTTCTATAAGTGGCCAAACCATTATAAAAGCAACAATAACAAACACAATTCCAATAATGTGATTTAATACATGCTGCATTTTAATAGATAGCATATGTTTGACTTTGTTGGCTGAATAACAAATTGCAAATTGCGTTAAAAACATAGCACTTAAAGTAACTCCAAAAAAAACTGTTACTTCAGTATAAGTAGGTAAATTACTTTTTACAAAAGCTGCCATACCCAGCCAAAACAATAAGGTTAAAGGATTTATGCTATTAAGCATTACACCTTTCATTATATATAAATATTTGCCTTTAGAAGGGGCAAGCACAGCATCGGGATTACTTGGTTTTTTAAAATAGGTTTTAATACCCAAAACAGTCAACGCTATAAAACCAACAAAACGAATTTCTGTATCCAATTCTCGTATTTGATTTTCGACAAAGCTTGCTGCAAAAATGCATAAAGCAATAAAAAATAAATCACTTATTATCATTCCAAGTGCAATGTATAAACCTTTTTTATAACCTTTTTCAATACTGGTTTGTAACAACGAAAAAAAACCTGCACCAAATGATAGTGCCAAAATTAATCCTGTTGCTGCCCCTTTTAATATTGTATCAATCAAAATATAATTATTATAAGGTGGCAAAATAACATTTCTCTTTAAAAATTAAATAAAATTAGCTTATTAATATATTTTAAAAAAATTTGGTGATTATAAATGAACCTATACATTTGCAACCTTATTTTAAAAAAACAAAAACGTGGGAGAGCATCACAGCAATCATAACAAACTATCTTTGGCAGGCCTTTTAGTTACACTTGGAATTATATTTGGCGATATTGGTACTTCACCCCTCTATGTTTTAAATGCTATAGTTGGCGATAAAATTATTTCGAAAGAATTAATTTATGGTGGTCTTTCGTGCATAGTTTGGACTTTAACTTTACAAACAACAATAAAATATGTTTTAATTACACTTAATGCTGACAATAATGGTGAGGGTGGTATATTTTCATTGTATGCATTAGTTAGAAGGCGCAGACCCTATTTAATTTTTCCAGCAATTATTGGTGGTTGCGCACTATTAGCCGATGGTGTAATAACACCTCCTATTTCAGTTTCATCGGCCATTGAAGGATTAAGATTAATAAAATCAGATTCATTTAATTTTTCTGAGTTACCTACTGTTCCTATTGTTATTGCAATTATTAGCTTACTATTTTTAATTCAACGCGTTGGTACATCAATGGTAGGGAAAGCATTTGGTCCTATTATGCTTGCATGGTTTGGAATGTTGGCAGTATTAGGTATTGCAACAATTGGCAAACATATAGATGTACTAAATTGCTTAAACCCCTATTATGCTTATAATTTATTGGTAAATTATAAAGAAGGTTTTTGGATTTTAGGTGCCGTTTTTTTATGTACTACTGGAGCCGAAGCGTTGTACTCCGATTTAGGACATTGTGGTAAAAAGAATATTAGAGTAAGTTGGATTTTTGTTAAATCGGCATTGTTGCTAAACTATTTTGGGCAGGGTGCTAATTTACTTAACCACGAAGGACAAAAATTAACCGATATAGGTCTTAATCCTTTTTACGATTTAATGTCGCCTGCGTTTTTACCATTTGGAATTGCTATTGCTACCATGGCAACTATTACTGCAAGTCAGGCTTTAATAAGTGGTTCATTCACTTTAATTTCAGAAGCAATTAGGCTTAACGTGTGGCCAAAAGTTGCACTTAAATACCCAAGTGAAATGAAAGGCCAATTGTATGTGCCAAGTGCAAACTTAATTTTATGGGCAGGTTGTATAGGTGTTGTTTTGTATTTTCAAGAAGCAAGTAAAATGGAACATGCCTACGGACTAGCAATAACAATTGCCATGTTAATGACTACCTTATTACTAGTAAATTATTTAAGCCATATAAAAGTTAACAAATGGCTTATATCTTTGCTGTTTTTAGTTTATTTGGCCATTGAAGGTTCATTTTTAGCAGCCAATTTATTAAAATTTACACAAGGAGGTTGGGTAAGTTTGGTTATAAGCAGTATTTTTATTTTTGTAATGTGGATTTGGTACAAAGGTCGTAAAATTAAAAATAGATTGACTGAATTTGTTCCGCTAAAATCGTATATCCCTATTTTAGAACAATTGAGTAAAGATGAATCAATTTCAAAATTTGCAACACATTTGGTGTATCTAACAAGTGCCGATTTGCAAAATGAAATTGAATCGAAAGTAATGTACTCTATTTTACAAAAACAACCTAAACGTGCCGATATATATTGGTTTGTTCATATTCATGTAGACGATCAACCTTATACCATGCAATATAAAGTTGACCATATTGTATCAAACGATATTATTAAAGTAGAGTTTAAACTTGGCTTTAGGGTAGAACAAAAAATTAATTATTATTTTAGAAGAGTAGTTGAAGAATTAGTTTTAAATGGAGAAGTGGATGTAACTAGCAGATATACTTCATTAAAAGAACAAAACATTACTGGTGATTTTAAATTTGTAGTTTTACAACGACATTTATCAAACGAAAATGAATTATCGGCTTACGATCAATTTATAATGGATATATATTTTACTTTAGATAAATTAAGCTTATCGGAAGCAAAAGCGTTTGGCTTGGACACCAGTTCAGTGTTAATTGAAAAAGTTCCTTTGGTAATTGCTCCTTTAAAAGAATTTAAATTGAAAAGGTTTTATTAAAATATTTATCTAAAAGTAAATCTTTTATTAAAACTTTTTTATTAAAAAAAACGTTATTAATACAATGTTTAACAAAATAGTTTCTTTTAAATATTTATTATACAACAAAACATTTTTACTTATAGCATTTAGTGTTTTTGTTATAATGCATATAATTATGTTTGAAATTAAACGTAAGTATGGAATTGATGTAATAAAAGGAATAAACTTTCCTTTTGATGATTTGTACTTTTACATAAAAAGTAAATTTGGTTTTTAATCTATAACATCCAATAAAGTTTCAAGCTTCATTCCTCTTGAACCTTTCATAAATACATTGGCATTAAAAATTTTATTTTCGTTTAAATACTGCTTGCATAATGCAGTAGAACTGAAAGTCAAATAAGAATTCTTTGTATTTTTAAACTGATCTCCACACAAATAAACATTTGTTAAACCCAAACTTGAACATAAGTTGACTAAGTTTTGGTGCTCTTCTTCCGCATATTTTCCCAATTCAAACATATCGCCAAGTATTACTATTTTATTGCTAAATGGCATGGCAGCAAAGTTTTTAATTGACACCTCCATGCTACTTGGATTTGCATTATATGCATCTAAAAAAATAGTATTTGAACCCTTTTTTAATACTTCTGATCGATTATTACTTGGCACATAATTTTCAATCCCTTTCTTAATTTGCTCGGCACTTAAACCAAAATATAACCCCATTGCAACAGCAACCATTATATTATCAAAATTATAATCACCACTTAACCTCGATTCAATATTTATTTCATTTAAAACAAACTCAATATTGGGTTGTAAATTACTTGCAAAACAACTGTGTGTTGCTTCTAAATTTCTTCCTTCAAAATTAGCAGCATAAGTTATTTTATTTTCTAATTGACGAGCCATACGCATTAACCATTCATCGTGAATATTTACAAATGCAATTCCATTGTTTTTTAGTAAGTAATAATACAGTTCCGAATTAGATAATGCAACTCCTTCTAAACTCCCAAAACCTTCTAAATGGTCTTTTCCATTATTGGTAACCACACCAAAATTAGGTTTTGCAATTGAGCATAAAAACTCATTTTCACCCACATGATTTGCCCCCATTTCAATTACTGCAATTTCATGGGTGACATTAATTTTAAGCATAGTTAATGGCAAACCAATATGGTTATTAAAATTACCCGGAGTTGCTAAAACATTGTAATTTTTGCTTAATACAGATGTAATTAATTCTTTAGTTGTTGTTTTTCCATTACTGCCAACAATAGCAATTACAGGTATTTTTAAAGTATCTCTGTGATAAGATGCTAATTCTTGCAATGTTTTCAATACATCATCTACCAATATAAATTGGTCGTTCATTTGGTAGGTTAAGTCATCAATTATTGCATACGAAGCTCCACTGTTTATGGCATCTTTTGCAAATTGGTTAGCATTAAAATTTTCTCCTTTCAATGCAAAAAACAAACAGTTTTGTTCTATTTTTCTAGTATCAGTACAAATAATAGGATGTTTTAAGTACAGTTGATGTAAATCGGAAATGTTCATTTTTAATAAAAAATTATGAAAGTTTTCTTAAATGAATAATATAAATTTGATGGAACAAATAACATATAAATTATGCGTAAATCCATACTTACATTAACTTCTATTCTTTTAATAAATTTTTTAGGATATTCTCAAAATGTATATTTTACTTTATCAAATACAGCAAAATTTTTAAAACAAAATTCAAACGATACATTGAAATACCCTTTTGTAGGCGGCTTCCAAAAACCACAATTCAGCAAAATGGATTTAAACAATGATAATATAAAAGACTTGGTAATTTTTGATGGTATTGGTAATAAAGTTTTTACTTATTTATGGCAAAATAACAGTTGGGTTTATGCACCTCAATTCGAAAAAAGCTTTCCTCCATTATCACAATGGTTAAAGTTAGTTGATTTTAATTGTGATGGCAAAGAAGATATATTTTCAGCAGGAGGTACTGGTTTTACAATAAATCCAGGTGAATTCGTAGGAGCAACAACTGTTAGGTATTTACAAAATACATCAACTCCAGCTGCCATTTCATTTAACCAAAAAGTAAACTGTTTAAACCATAATTATGAGGGTATAGATGATTGTATTGAATACAATCCTTCGGATGTTGGAGTAATTGATGATATTAATGGCGATGGAAAAATAGATATCATTCAATCTCCTGCTTCTTCAAATTATTTTAACTTATTTTTAAATAAACGACCAACTGGAAACAATTTTTGCGACTCAATAGATTTTGGTTTAAAGGTTATTAATTGGGGTCATTTTTCATATAAATTAGTTGCAAATGGTTTTAATTTAAATCAGCCAGCTTCCTACTTATTTAAGGGTGGTAAACATTTAAGTAACTCATTTGCTGTTTTCGATTTGGATGCCGATGGTGACAAAGATTTTATTTATGGCGATGGATTTTATCCTACTTTAATTTATTGTAAAAATGGAAAAGAATTATCGCCACTTGGAAGAGATTCGATGATAGCCGAAGATACTATTTTTCCAAGAAATACTTATGTTCCAAAAGATATTATTTGGCCAACTCCTTACTTTGAAGATTTTGATAACGATGGTATTAAAGACATGGTTATTACTACCAACGAACCTGCCACAGTAAAAAACACTAACCAAGTTTATTTATATAAAAATACTGCGGCCAATTCATCTTTACCAGCTAATTTTCAATTTGTAAAAGAAAACTTTTTACAAGATGAAATGATTGATTTGGGAGGAAATTCTAAACCGGTTTTTGTTGATATTGACAATGACAACGACCAAGATATAATTGTAGCAACCCAAGGAAATTATTTAAGTACAAAAAATGGTTACGATTTATTGTATTTATATAAAAATATTGGAAATGTAAATAATCCAGTTTATAGTTTAGTGGATACTAATTTTGCAAATATTCAACAAGGTGTTACTTTAAACCTCACCAATGTAGTTCCTACTTTTGGCGATTTAAATGGGGATGGGAAAAAAGATATGATTATAGGATGGTACAATGGGTATTTAAATTATTTTGAAAATACTTCGGTAGGAAACAATATTGCATTTACAAAACGTGATAGCAATTATTTTAAAATAGATGTTGGAACCGAAACCGCCCCACAATTAGTCGATTTAAATAAAGATGGGAAATTAGATTTGGTTGTAGGTAAACGGAATGGAACTTTGGCTTATTTTGAAAATACTGGTACTATTACTTCCCCTGTTTTTAGTGCAATTCCTACTAACGATTCGTTGGGTAAAATTAATGTACGTTCAAGAGAAGATACTTATGGAAACGCTATTCCATGTTTATACGATTTAGACAACGATGGTATTTTTGAGGCTTTGGTTGGAAGTTATAGCAAAAGTGTAATACTCTTCACAGATATTACTCCAAATAAAAATAATATTGCAAGGAGAATCGGAAATATTTTTAAAGACAATTCAACAATGGCAGCTGATAGCATTATGCAAGGTATTTATACCAGTGTAAGCATTGCAAATATTGATAATGACAGTTCACCCGAAGTATTAATTGGCAACCAACGCGGAGGATTTAGGTTTTATAAAAGTACCATTACTGGTAAAATAAGTTTATCAACTGAAAATGACATATCAAACAAAAGTTTTAAAGCTAAAATTTATCCAAATCCAGCAAAAAATTACTTAATGATTGAAACAGATTTAGTGAATGAAAATGCACAAATTGGTTTAATAAACATTTTGGGTTCAACAGTTTTGAATCAAAAAATGACTAAATCAAACAATGAAACAAAATTGGATTTATCGAATATCAAACCTGGAATTTATTTTGTAAAAATACAAACCGAAACAGGCAAACAATTGGTTCAAAGAGTGGTGATTGAAGAGTAGAGAAGTAAAATTTCGAATCCATTTTTCCGAACGCCCTAACTTTTGCCAATTTTCCCTTGCCCTATCTATACTCTGACTTGGGTCGGCAATTTCTTTCATGCGTTCATATCCAACTTTTGCCAACCATTGTTTAAACGGTTCCGCCTTTGGTGATGGAATGGATTGAATAAGTCGAAGTAGCGTTTCAGTATCCGCTACATCAGTTTCTCTCATTTTTCCATCTTCTGCTTGCATTTTCAACCGTACGATTTTTTCGTACACTTCAGAACCTTCTTTGGTAAGTTTGTTTTTTAAATCACTCCAATATCTTTTTGGAATGCTACTTCCTGTTAATATTTCAATTACATCAATCACAGAAAAATACCATGTTTCTTTTTCAGAATCCCAATGGCTTCTCACTTTTTTACTTTCAAATAATTTTATATTACTCATTGCTTTGTTTGAATAGTTTTTAATATACTATTTTATTTGATAACATTTCTAACTTGGGACGGTTTGTCTCTAGGTAAATATTATACTCAAAAATACCTTTTATTTTCATTTTTGATTTGAAAATAAGTTATCTATTAATAAATATTTCCTTACTTCAAAACTCCCAACAATCCCAATAATCCTCCAGTGTGAATACAAAGAATTTTGGTGTTTGGTTCAAAATAATCTTGCTCGGCTAAAGTAAAAACGGCCTTCATCATTTTAGCAGTATAAACTTGGTCTAATAAAATACCTGTTTGGCTTGCAAATAGTTTTATAAAATCAAATAATTCAGGATTGGTTTTAGCATAACCACCTTCATGAAATTGGTGATTAATTTTGTAATAATCAACTAATCCATTTTCCTTCAAATGTGCATCAATTTCCTCTGCACCTTTTAGCACACAAATACCTTCTGCTTTAGTTTGTAATCCATTGTTTTTGATGGCTTGCGCAACGCCTTGTAAAGTAGTTGCTGTGCCTACAGCACAAAATATTTTATCGTATGTTTCAGTTAATTCAGTTACTATTTCTTCGCAACCTTTTGCGCCAAACGGACCAGCTCCACCTTCATCTATAAAATAAGCATTTTCATTATTTGAAAAGTGCTTGTCAAATAATTCTTCTTTATTTTTATAAGCAGTTCTATCCACAAAAATTAACTCCATTCCCCATAATTTATTCAATGCCAACATATGATTTGAAACTGTTTCGCCTCTTATAAAAGCGGTGGCTTTAAAACCAAAAGTTGCGGCAGCACAAGCCAATGCGTTTAAATGATTGCTGTAAGCACCTCCAAAACTTACTAAATGAGTTTTGTTTTTTTGAACCGCATCTTGCAAAGTAAATTTTAGTTTACGCCATTTGTTCCCACTTATAAATGGATGTATCAAGTCATCGCGTTTTAAAAATACTTGAATTTTCTTTTGTTCAAATAATTCAAAATGCAGTTGTTCTATAGGAGAGTTTATTTTAATCATTTATATATTATTTTCTGCGCTTTTCTGCGTAATCAGCGGGAAATAAAAATTGGTTTGCCCACAATACAAATGCCATTAACAACATGGGGAAAATATGGATTCTATAACGCGAAACGCCCAATACACCTGTAGTTAACAAGAAGTAAAACACAAATACTGCTATCAATATTTTGAGGATAATGGAGTAATTTGTTTTGAATAAAAAAAGGATAAATACAATTACCACAATGACATTCCAAATGGCTAAAAATGCCAAAGCAATTAAACCAAAAAAGTTTAATCCAAACAAAAATTTGAGCATGGCTTTTATTCCAAATTGCTGTAAGGTTTGATACATGCCAAGCGCATTGTCGTCATTGGCATTGAATAATTTATACAAATCATATCGGCCAGGATCAAACAAAAAAGTAACACATCCTTTGGTATAAACTTTTAAAAATGCCAACGTATTATTTATTAAAAAAGTATTACATGAGCTGTCTAAATATTCAAATCTTTTAGCAATGGAAACTTGTGCATCTGCGCCATTTACTATTGCTGTGCAAAGACTGTCGGCATAATCTGCTCCATACGCATTAGAAGCGGAATATTTAACCAAACACCTCACTGCCACAAACGATTTCATGCTGGTAAATTGAAAATATCCTGTTTCTTTTTTTACTGCAAAGCCAAAACTTAAATAGGCAATGAGAGGCAATATTAACGCATAAGCGATGTAAATTTTATTGTAATTTTTTACAAATAACAATACCATACAAACCAATAAACCAATTAAAATACTTACGGGTTTAGTGAGTAAAGAAAGTGCAATGATGAAGCCAATTAACAAAGCTTTTTTCAGATTTGGTGATTGATAAAAGCGATAAGTTTGGTAAAACAAAGCAAAAGTGAATACTTCAAAAATAGTATCGCTCATAATGGTATTGGCATACACAAAATGTGCTGGATAAAACACCAAATAAATTGGAATAATTATATTTAGTATTTTAGCTTTTACTTCTAATTGTACGAGCCAATGAAGAACGTAAAACAACATAATAATTGCCAATATATTTTGTATGAATAAAACACTGTAATTTGAATTGACAAAAAACTTGCAAACGATTATAAAACCTGCATACAAAGGCGGACGAAAAGCAAAATAATCAGGCAATAAATTAATGGTGTAATCACCCGCATAAACGCTATGGTATTGCACCAAATTATTGGCTTGAAACAAATAGCCTGGTGAATCAATGGTAAAAATTCCACCAAAGAAAATTGCTATTAAAAAATAAACTAAATGAATAGCAACAATAAATATGCTTAAATTTTTATATTGTTGTAGTGTTTTTATCACCTTGCGAAATTATTATTTTACAGGTTATAATTGATAGTAAATATTTAATGGAGAATTTTTTTAACAAATACATTTTATTAATAATTGGAGCTTTGCAATTGGTTTTGTTTTTGGTTATAAAAAACGACCCATTTCATGGCGATGCTGTTACTTCAACAGCTAGAGCAGCTTTAAATATTTACGAAAATAATTTAAAAACCATTTGGTATCCCGCTAATTTTGACCCTGGACATCCAACATTGTTTCCGTATTTATTGGCCTGTATTTGGTTTGTTTTGGGAAAATCACTTTGGGTAAGTCATGCAGTAATTTTGGTAATTTGTTTCTTTATTTTAGTGGTTACACGCAAAATTGCATTGATTTATACCCATGAAACCAAGGCAAATATTGCTACTTTATTGGCCGGAATGTATTCCATTTTTGTAGCACAGCAAGCATTGTTATTAAACACACCCATGTTTTATTTATTGGTGTTATTGTGCTTATACTATTTAATAAAAAGCAACGTGAAAGCTTTTATATTTTGCAGTATACTCATGGAATTAACACATTTACAAGCTAACTTTTTCCTTTTGGCTTTTGGTATTATTTATTGTTACCAAGCATATAAAAATAAAAATACTTTTTCAATTTTTATTACCAATGGATTACTTCTTTTTTTACCAGCAATTTCTACTTTAATAATTTGGTTATATGTACATCAAAACCATTTTGGTTGGGCCTTTTTATCGCCAAATTACACCGAACACAATAACATTAAAGGTGCTAGTCAATTTGTTCAAAGTATATTTTTAATTATTTGGCGTTTAGTTGATAATGGCATGTTAACTGTTTATATTTTGCTTGCTTATTTTGCTTTTAAACAAAAACTAAATAAAGAATTATTGATTTACAGCCTTATTATTTTAGTGGTAAACAGCATTTGCATGGCAGTTTTTTTATACAATACCATTGGTCACCGTTATTTTATGATCAGTCAATTTATGCTTATTATTTTATTGCTCCATGTATGCAATCAAAAAAATATAAAATGGGTCATTGGATTGGTATTTACAAGTTTGCTTTTTGGAAATTTTATGTATTATCCAGGTAAAGTAATTGCTGATACAAACCTTCAGTACCGAAACTTTTTTAAGTTAGAACAACAAGTAAAAACTGACTTTGATAGTGTTTCTTTTTATTCCTATGCGCCCATCAGTTCTAGTGCAGCTATTCGTTATTTAAATGCGGAAAAAGGTTTGAAAATATCTTCACTAAATGATGTAAATTTAGACACTATTCCAGCCTTATTACAATCAAACGTAAATGCCGAATTTACTAAACCTCAACGAGATTATTTAGCCAATAATTGGTACGGAAATAGTTACGAAAATGGTGCTGTTTATGTCAATGTTTTTTTGAATCCAAAGTTTTATAATAAACCAACTTGGTTTAAGTTGCGTGAATCCAACTATTTTGAAACCAAACTTCAGGAGTTGAAGTATAAAATTAGGGGAGAGTAATTTTTAAAACAATACCACCATTTTTAAGTTAACAACTACTCAAACAAAAAAATAAAATGAAAAAAATAATCTTTGCTTTGTTGCTAGTTAGTTCAGCATCATTAGCGCAATCTCAAACAACCTGCTGCGCAATAACTGTAAGTAGTCAAAATGCCATATTAGCCATGAACGATAAATTTGCATCCAAACACGATGTGCCAGCACCTTTTAAATTGGAAGCCCCAAAAGGAGAAAATATTTCATTTATTACTAAAGATACATTAAATGGAAATGCTTATTTTATTAAAGCTTCAAAACCAACAAAAAAAGTACTTTTTGTTTTTCACGAATGGTGGGGTTTAAACAATTATATTAAAAAAGAAGCTGAAACATTTGCCTTGGAAATGGGCGATGTAGATGTTTATGCCATTGACTTATACGATGGTCAAGTAGCTATGGATGTTCCAACTGCACAAAAATTGATGTCGGGCTTAAAACAAGAACGTGCAACAACTATTATAAACGGAATTATAGCTAAAATAGGTGCAGATAAATCTATAGCAACCATTGGCTGGTGTATGGGTGGAGCATGGAGTTTGCAAAGCACTTTACTCGAAAGCAAACAAGCCAAAGCATGTGTGATGTATTATGGAATGCCCGAAAAAAGTGTTGACCGTTTAAAAACTTTAAACTGCGATGTGTTAGGTATTTTTGCCAAACAAGATCAATTTATAAATGCTGAATTAGTTAAAACTTTTGAAACAAACATGAAAGCAGCCAATAAAAAATTAACTGTTTATAATTACGATGCCGATCATGCTTTTGCTAATCCAAGTAATCCTAAGTTTAACAAAGAATTTTCGGCCGATGCGCATGCAAAAGCATTGGCATTTTTAATAAAAAAGTTGAAGTAGTTATTATCAAAAAATATTAAATAGAAATAGCAACACTTCTGTTATTTTATTGATTAATTTCAAAATAAATGGGTTTTTTTAACAATTATTTGCAAATAAATCATAGGATTATTAAGTTTACCCAATATTATTTATTGAAAATGGGAATATATACGAAACGTAAATTTCATATCAAACTTTTTGTAAATAAATTTTTAGTAATCACTATTTTATCATTTTCTTGTGCTCCTGTTTTTGCACAAAACAAAATTGATAGCTTACAAAATTTATTGAAAGTTGAGACAGATTTGTTGAGAAAATCTCAATTAATGAATGAATTAGCTACAGAAATAAAGTCTAAAAAACTACCCTTATCTATTGATTATGCCAAGCAAGCCAATCAAATTGCAGAAACAAATGGATTTAAAAAAGAAATTGGAACTTCGTGTAGTACTTTGGGTTTATTGTATTCCTACACCACGCTTTTAGACAGTGCAGTTTATTGGAATAAAAAAGCAATTAATTATTTATTACCAACAAATGATAGTTTTGAAATTTCAAAAAATTATAACCGTTTAGGTGTAAATTATATTTTAAAAAGTGATTATGAAAATGCTTTAAAATATTTATTGCCAGCTACAACCTGGAGTAATACAGCAAAAATAAAGGCCAATGCGTTCAATAACCTTGGCATGATTAGTAAAAAAAATGGCAATTATGCAAAAGCCATTCAGTATTATTTTAGTGCTTTGAAAAACTATGAATTATGTAATACTCCTGTAAGCCAAGCTACTACATTTAGTAATTTAGGTTCACTGTATATTCAAAAGAAAGACTACAAAAGAGCCGTTGAAATGTACAATCAGGCGTATAAAATAGCAATAACTATTAACGATTCTGAAAGTTTAGGACAAGCATTTAATGGGTTAGGACTTACAACAAATAGGTTGGGAAACCCTAAAAAAGGGCTTGAATATTTTAAACAATCGGCTGCTATTTTTAAAAATTTAGGCCTTAAAAATGAATATGCTCAGCAATTGATAAACATAGCAGATTTAAATGGAGAAATTGGAAAATATAAAGAAGCTGAAATAGGATATTTTGACGCAGAAAAAATTTTTATTCTCTCAAATGACAGTTTAAATTTATCGGCTGTTTACAATAATTTAGGTGACTTATTTTTCAAGCAAAATTTATTGAAAAAAGCAGCCAGTTTTTTCGAAAAGTCTTATAAATATTCTAGTGGCTTTAACGATGTAAACTACAAAAGACTAATTGTTAAAAACTTAAGCAGCATTTACCAAAAACTTGGGCAAGATAAAAAGGCTTTGGAATACCGAATTATATATGAAGAAATGTATGATAAAATGGTAAATGTGGCTGAAATTGAAAAAATTGTTGAATTGAACCATGCCTATGATTCAAACAAAAAAGAGCATCAAATTATTCAAAAAAATGAACAAATAACAGCACTGCAAAGCAGTAGAAAGAGTGTTTATATTATTATTGGAATATTATGTTTTGTAGTATTTTTTGTGTTGATTTTATACAGAAGCCGTTTAAGAAAACATCAATTATTAGAGGAAAATATTCAATCAATTGATAGACAAATTGAATCGCTAAAAATTGAAAATTCGGATTTGAAAACAAAACTGATTGAAACAGAACAAGAATTAAAAAACTTAGCCATTAAATATAGTAAAGACAAAGAAAAACTTCCTGAAACTCATACTAATTTATCGAAACGAGAATATGAAGTATTGCTATTTATGGCTGAAGGTTTAAGTGATAAAGAAATTGCTGATAAAATTTTTGTCAGTGTAACAACAGTTCGCACTCATATTCGTAGAATTTACGACAAGCTTTTGGTAAAAAACAGAACTGAAGCTATTTCATTGTTGAGCCGTTTTCAGTTATTGGTGGATGCTGCATAAATAGGTTTTTTAGTTTTATTATTCAATCGAAGTGTTTTTAGTTTTTCAAAAATAGTCAGATTTTTTTTAAACCTAATTTCTAACATGGATGTAAAAAACACCTGCAATTTCATAGCTCGTTCATAAAAATGCATGTTTTTTTTTGTAGTCAATTATGATTACAGTGTAATTTATTTCGATAACTAATTAAAAATAAACAAATTAAATTTTCTATGTTTACTTAAAATCATCAATATTGATGACAAATAAAAAAGTGTTTGCAGGGTAAATTTGTTCAAAATTTTTTAATTATGGACACAAAAGCTTACATCAAAACACTGCTGATTATTTTTTTCAGCACCACCATCAAATTTTCGTTTGCCCAAACCATTAATGCACCAAATGTAGAAGATGTTTGGGGCGGACGAATTAATGCCATTGTTGGTTATTCAAAAACAGCCGACACCAGTGGAATTTATATTGCCACTGAAAGTGCAAACTCTATTTTTTATTCTTCCGTTTATAATCCAGTTGGTTCAGGATTTACATTTAGAAAATTTAAGGTTTTGCCAACTGCCAATTCAACCGCTGGTTTAGGTTCAGGAATTCAGTTAATGGCGGTTCATGCTGCATCGGGAAAACTATTTTTTGTAAATAATGGTTTATTCAGTACCACACCTACAGCAACTTCGTTAACCACCATTGATTCAGGAAATATTTCAGCTTTAAAAATTAAAGATTCCGTTCTTATTTATATCAAAGGTGCACAATTACATTGGGGCAAAATTAATTCTTCTGGAACATATACTGCCAATGGTTCTTCACCAATTTCAATTACATCTCCACCATCAACTCCTGTAGTAATTGATATTAATCCCAAAAACTATAAAGTTTATATTGGTTATGGTGGTGTGGCTCCTACTGCAGTAAGATCGAATGATAATTTTTACGATATAAAATCAACCACGGTATTTTCCAATTTAACCATGGGAGTTATTCCTGATAGTACTACATATACAGGTTTTGGAATCAGTCCTTCAGGAAGAATATTTTTTGGTGGCCAACGCGATTCAGGTTACAATAGTTTCAAACATTTTTTATATTCTGATAACGGTTTAAGTTGGACAAGTATAACTACTTCAGTTTCGGGAGTTACAGGCTCTAGCATTGCATTTGCAGGTTCCGATAGCAGTTATGTTACTTATTTTGCAAAATGTTATTCAACTAATCAAGGAAATTCTTGGGCAGTATTTGGAAATGTATCCTTTCAAACAAATCCAAATGATGGATCAGTTTTGGCCGACCCTAATGATTCTCTTTCAGTTTATATGACCAGCGACCAAGGTTTAGCTTATTCACTAAATGGAGGTTCAGTGATGCAAGAAATGGACAGAGGAATTGAAGCAGTTCAAGTAAATGATTTTACTATGACTACTGATAAAAACACTGCTTGGATAGCCTCTAAAGCTGGTATTAGAAAAGTGAGTAATTATCGATCTACCAAAACATGGACTAGGGCTAAATTCCCAAATGGTGACGGTTCTCCATATTTCAGTGCTGAAATGAAACCAGGTGATACCAATACCGTTTATGTTGGAAATGTGAGGGTTTATAAAACTACTAATGGAGGAAACACATGGAATCAAAAATTTACTCCAGAAAATGCTCCTTATAGTTGGCCACAAACTGGTATTAGGTGTGAAGCCATTGAGGTTTGCCCTTGGAATAGCAATATTATCATGGCTGGATATTATATTCTAGATTCAATGAAAGGCGGTTTATTTTATTCATTGGATGCAGGTACTACTTGGAGTCAACAATATTTACATGCCTCTTCGGGTTATTACGATGTAGATGTTTGGGATATTGTATTCAATATTGAAGGTACTGATACCATTGCTTATGTTGGTGTGGAATACGATTTGAATTATCCTACAGGAAGAAGTATTTATAAATTGACTAAATCAGGCAGCAGTTGGACAGTGAGCCAAAATATGAATGGTGCAACAACAAGTACAGGAACAACAATAGTTGCCACTATTAGAGATTTGCATAGGAGTTCAACTGGTGATACCATTTATGCTTGCGGAACAGATGCTGGAGTAAATGAACCTGTAGCTTATTATAAACCAATCACCGCAACAGGAAAATGGACTCCTTTTACTTATGTTGGTTTACCAATTAGTAGCGGATTACAAGGTTATGCAATTACCAAAGGAGTTGACACCATGTATGTTGCTGTTGAAAACGATGTATATTATTTACCATCTTCATCTTCGAATTGGAATTTAGGTTATAGTTATCCTGAAGGTACAGAAATTAATTTTTTGTATTACGATGAACTTTTGGTTGGAACTGAATCAGGTTTATACGGTCATCCGCTTTTTGAAGCACAACCAACTTCATTAACACTTACCGCATTTTTAGAAGGATTATACTTAGGAGGAAGTACCATGACGGCTGCTCCATACAACAGTAATCCTGCACTATCGGCATTAGTTGCCGATACCATCATTGTTGAATTACACATGGTTAGTTCACCATATACATTATTAGAAACTGATACTGTTTTATTAAGTACAAGTGGTGTGGCTACTTGTAGTTTCCCTGCATATACTAATGGAAACAGTTATTATTTAGCAGTTAAACATAGAAATTCAATTGAAACATGGAGCGCTTCGCCTGTTAGATTAAGTGCTAGTGCATCTTATAATTTTAGTACAGCTGCCAATAAAGCTTATGGCAATAATTTAAAAAACAGAAGTGGTGTTTATGTAATTTATAGCGGGGACATTAATCAAGATGGAGACGTTGATTTTAGCGATTATCCAAGTTTAGATTTGGGAAATATAAATGGCTCAACAGGTTATTTACCTGCTGATTTAAATGGTGATGGAACTGTTGATTACAGTGATTATCCATATCTTGATAGTAATAGTATCCTTGGTATTTCATATAACAGACCTTAAAAATTAATAAATAACAGCATATAAAACATATACATTATGAAAAAGTTAATCATCACAATAGTATCGATAATGGTATTTCAGTTATCATTACTTGCACAATCAACTTTAACCAATTTTGAGTTACGAGTAGAAAACGAACAATTAACAAGTGCTACAACTTATCAAATAGATATTTATTTATACAATAAATCGGTAAGTAGTTTTGAATTAAGAGCAGGAACTATGTCGTTTTGGGTAAATCCAACTTGGAGAAACAGTGGAACCATTACCCCATCGGTAGTGAATAGTAATTTAATTTTAGCGCAACAATCGGGAACTTCGGCTTATACCAATGGAGCAACCGATTTTTTTAGAAGAACAATTGCCAATGTTTCAGCAGGAAGTGGAACTTCTGTAGCAGCTGGTACAAGGGTTAAATTATTCACCATGTTACTAACCAATACCGCTTCATTCTCTACATCTGTATCACCAAATTTTGCTTGCAAATTTTCAGGAACTAACACTTGTGGTTTTACTTATACCGATACTTTAACAACAGCTTCGGCCATTGCGGTAAATGGCACAACTGTTACCGCAACTCAAACCAATTGTTCCACTCCAATTTACTGGAACGGAACCCAATGGAATGCGGGCTCAACTTCGGCAGGATCTGTTTCTACTTCGGCACCTATTTCAAGTAAAGATGTAGTTGTTTACAATGGAACTCTAACTGGCGCGGTAACTTGTAGAAATTATAATTTAAAAACAGGAACTACTCATACTTTAGGAGCTAACACGTTAAATGTTAGTTATAATTTAACCAATAATGGAACTTTATCGGCAAGCAGCGGCACCATTAATTTAACTGGTACACAAATTTTACAAACTTCAAACCAAACAGTAACTGGCAATGCTATTTCAGTTTCAAACTTAGGGTTTGGGGCTTTAGGAAATGGTGGAACAAAAACATTAGCCACTGCTGTTTCATACACAGGAAATTTAACCCAATCTGGAACTGCAGTTTTAGCATCAGGTGGTTATTTAACTTTAAAATCGAATAGTTCAGGAACAGCAAGCATTGGTCAATTAAGTTCTGGTTCGGCTATTTCAGGAAATATTACTGTAGAAAGATATTTGCCTTCAAGTTTTAGACGATATCGTTTTTTAGCTTCACCTGTAGTGGGAGGAACTACTTTACAATGGCGAGACAATGGAGCAACCAATGCAGGGAGAGGTATTCATATTACCAATACTTCTGGAACTGTTGATGCCTCAACTACTAATCAACCTTCGGCTTTTAAATATAATGAATCTCTTTCAACAGGGGGAAGCGATATCAATTCAAAATGGGAAGCCATTGATGGAAATACAACATTAAATAACGGAAGAGGATACAGAGTTTATGTTAGAGGTGATAGAACAAAATCACTTACATCAAATTCAGATACTTCACCCAACGAAACTACTATTTGGGTGAGTGGAACATATCCAGTTAGTCCTGTAAATATTCCAATTACTTATAATCCAACACTTGGAAATGGTTGGAATTTAGTCGGGAATCCTTTTCCAAGTCCTATTGATTGGAATGCTTCATCAGGTTGGACTAAAACCAATATTCAAAACACCATTTGGATATGGAACCCAATAAGTAATTCCTACGGTTCATTCGATGGTACAACTTCTGTAAATTCAGTAACTAGGTACATTTCAAGTGGACAAGCATTTTTTATTCAAGCTATTGGTAGTAGCCCAGCATTATCAATTACTGAAAGTGTAAAAGTTACTAATACCCCTGCCAATTTATTCAAAGCTCCCGAAACAAATACTTTACGTATAAAAATTAAAAACGATACCATAGAAAGTGACGAAACAGTTATTCGTTTTATGGAAAATAAAAACGATGATTTTGTAGCAAATGAAGACACTAAAAAAATTATCAATCCTAATTCAAATATTGCTTCTTATTTTAGTCCTGATAAATACAGCATGGTTAATTATTTGAATATAAACAGTTTAAATAATAAAATTGTTCCATTAAGTGTTTGGGCTACTTACCCAGGAAACTATCCTTTGATATTTAGTCAAATGGAAAATTTTGATGCAGGAATATTTATTTATTTAAAAGATAATTATAAAAACACATTGACTGATTTAAGAAAAACAAATCAATACAATTTTAGCATTGATACCAATAAAGCTTCTACTATAAATGGTAGATTGGAAATAGTTTTCACCAACAAAAGCATAGGGTTAAATGAAGAAAAGGCTTTAAATAATATTCAAATAAATTTATTTCCGAATCCAGTAAATGAAAGTATAAATATTACAGTACTAAATGGAACATTTAGCAAAGCAGAAGTTACTATTTATTCCATCACAGGACTAGAAATTGAAAAACTAATTATGAATGGAAACCGCAAAACCATTAGTGTTCAAAACCTGAGTAGTGGAACTTATTTTTTGAATGTTCATGATGAGAACGGGTTCAATAAAACTATTAAATTTGTTAAATAGATTAAATTGTTGACAGGTTGATTAATAAGAAGTAAACCTGTAAACTTAACTAACTTTTCAACCAATCGATCAAAAAGAAATGAAAAAGAAAATTGCATACATCATTATCATTGCATTTATCGGCATTTCATTAGCCTTATATGCACAACCTGGCAGTACAGGTGGCTGGGACGATGAACCACAAGACGTTCCAGTTGATGGCGGAATATCCTTACTAACCCTTGCAGGTGCTGTTTATGGGTTCAGAAAAATAAAAAAAAATAACTGTGATATTTAATTTTTTAAAACCGAAGTTGAATAACTTCGGTTTTTTTATGCCTTAAAAGTTTAATTTTGAGTCATGTTTTTCAATGTATTTCCCCGAATTGTTGTTTTTGAAGTTAATTTAACTTCTCCGCAAGTTATGCAAGCCATTCATAATAATATCAATAAAGAAACTTCATTTTTAAAGACAATTTTTAATAGCAAACTTTTAGAAGGCACCACATCTGGAAAGCAATTTGATGTGAATTTTATTTATGAAAAATCTATGAACAAGCAAGGTCAAATATTTCTTCATGGTGAAACAACAGAATTGGAAAATGGATTTACTGAAATAGAAATAAGTTGTTATCCTTATCCTAGTTTTTTATTTGGTTTAATTGCAGGAACTATCATGCTATTTGTATTTTTAACTGTACTTTTTCCTTTAAATAAAATACCTATTGAATATGAAATTATTGCAAAGTTTCCTATTTTTATTGCTTCATTTACCATTACTTTTTATTCGTTGTCTTGGTTTTTTATAAGAGATTTTAATAAAACACTCGAAGTTTTAAAAAGAATTTTTAAAGAAGCTGAAAGACAAACGAACTGATAATTATTTAAAATATATTTAAACTAGAATACCTTCGAATTTCGAATTTATTTTTTCGAAATTACACTTTTGCTTTTTTACCAAACTTTAGTTTCCTATAAAATTTAAAAATAGCTGTGTTGGTTAATGTTCTAATCAATTTTACTTTTAACCAAATTAAAGGATAAATCAACCAATTTTTTATAGCTATTGTCAATGGAAAATTGCTCCAGCCATAATTAATATATTCTTTATAGCCTTGCATTCTTTTTTGATATGTAGCACCTTGAATATCATAAAAAGCAATTATTTTATCAATATAAAGAGCCTTTTGAGGTTGAATTTTAAAAAAGGTAGCAAACCAAGTAGTATCAGAAACTAATTTGTAGTTAGTATTATAAAAACCAATTTTTTCAAATGCATTCTTATGAGTAAAAGTTGCCTGATGACAAATAGGATAATGCGAAAAGAAATCGGAGTATTGAACCAGTTTCCCATTCAAATAATTTACACCAGTTGGTTCATTTATAGTTTGCACTTTTGCGTAAATTAACTCAAAGTTTTTAAAACTATTGTTTTCAAATACTTCAGCAAGTACACTGTTGTTGTAAAAGATATCACCTGCATTTAAAAAATAAACCCATTCCCCTTTTGCAGCTTTTATACCTTTATTCATTGCATCGTATATTCCGTTATCCGGTTCCGATATTATAGTTCCAATAAAATGAGCATATTCATTTGCTACTTTTACAGTATTATCTTTAGAACCACCATCAACCAAAATTAATTCAAAATCATTAAAAGTTTGATTAATAGCTGAATTCCATGTCTCTTTTAACAACTTTTCTGCATTAAAAGTTACGGTAATTATACTAATTAAAGGGTTTTCCATTAAAATTTTGGACAATTACATTTTTTGTTTCTAGCAATTCCTTTTTTTCCAATACACGCAGAAAAAGAACTTATTATAAAAATGCCTAGCATTCCAAAAATAATTAATTTTGAAAGTTTCATGAATGCAAATTAAAAAAAAATATTGTTTTA
>CAMCEM010000003.1 GCA_945873755.1 Chitinophaga pinensis
GTGTGAAAATGCATGGATAATTAGTGATTCTAATACTTTAATACGTTATCTTAAACTATTTTTATTAATTCCATTTGTAAATTTTAATGGCTTTACAACTTTTTATAGCAATGGTCAAGGGGATAGTATATTTTACATAAAAAAACTACTTTTTACTATAAAAAATTGGGTACACCACCACCATACTTCTGGTGACTTTGAAGATCAAAAAACTTGGACAAATAAATATTTAAAAACACTTTATAAAGCCAGTGAAATTGTAGCTTGCGCCAATTACAATGCTAAATTAATGAGCCAAAAGCTGAATAGAAATGTAATTAGCATTCCTTGTTTTTCAAGAGAAATTTTTGTTCAAAGTAAAAATATAAATCCAAGTAAAATTAAAATTGCATATTTTGGAAGATTGATAAAAGAAAAAGGCATAGAAGCAATTTGTAAATTATCAACTTTAGAAACATTTAAGCATGTTGAGTTTATTATTTGGGGAGAAGGAAGCTTATATCCTGTTTCTTATTTTAATTTATTTCCAAATGTTAGTTACATGGGTTCATTTAAAAATAAAGAAGAACTCAAAAATATTTTAAATAATATTGATGCTTTCATGTTGTATTCCACCCACCCCGAAGGATTGCCTATAAGTTTATTAGAAGTTATGGGTGCAGGTATTCCTTGGATTGCTACAAATATTGGAGGAATTGGAGAGTTAAGCGTTGATAGTAAATTAAACTATTTATTACCTCCAAAAACTAATTTTGATGAATTGGTTCAACATCTATTAAAATTTACAAATCATTTAGTTAATGTACCCAGTGTTACATTAAATCAAATAGCTACTTATAAAAATAAATATGCTTCGGAAGTAGTGAAAAATAATTGGACTTTGGTTTTAAAAGTGAATAATTAAAATGATAATTTTATCTCATCCTACTGCCAATCAATTTGTCCGTTATACCGCTTCAGGTTTCGTAAATGTACAAATACTTCAAGTGTTTTATACTAGCTTGGCCAGTTTCGAAAACGATTTATTATACAAATTAGGAGGAATAAAGCAGTTTGCCGAATTCAGAAAACGTGTTTTTGATAACAACTTAAAACCATTTACAAACACCAATCCTTACCATGAATTAATGCGCCAAGTAGCTATGAAATTTGGTTGGAATGATTTTATTAAACATGAGTTTGGAAAGTTTTGTGTAGATGCTGTTTATTCCAATCATGATAATTGGGTAAGTAAAAAAATAGCACATCAAAAACAAAATGGAGCCAAAGCAATTTATGCATACGAAGATGCAGCCCTAAAATCGTTTAAAAGGGCAAAACAATTTGGATTAACCAATTTCTATGATTTATCAATTGGTTATTGGCGAATGGGTGCTGAGTTATTAGAAGCCGAAAAAGAAAGAAGACCCGATTATGCTGTTACTTTAACAGGTTTATTAAATTCCGCAGAAAAATTAGCAAGAAAAGATGAAGAAATTGAACTTGCCAATCATATAATTGTGGCAAGTTCATTTACCAAAAACTCTTTAAGTTATTATCCACAATCGCTTGAAAATATAAAAGTAATTCCTTATGGATTTCCGCTAGTAAATAATGCTTTTGTTAAAACAGAAAAGCAAAAGCAACAACCGTTAAAAGTATTGTTTGTTGGTGGTTTAACCCAACGAAAAGGCATAGCCGAGGTATTTGATTCGGTAGCTAAATTTGGCTCTCAAATTCAATTAACTGTAATTGGTAAAAAAACCAATATGGATTGTAAAACTTTAAATGATAATTTAGCAAAACATACTTGGATTCCCGCATTACCACATAACGAAATATTACAGCAAATGCAAGCTCATGATGTTTTGCTTTTTCCTTCTTTTTTTGAAGGATTTGGAATGGTAATAAGTGAAGCAATGTCGCAAGGATTACCAGTAATAACTACCGCCAATACTGCAGGAAAAGATTTTATTATTAATGGTGAAAATGGTTGGTTAGTAACTCCAGGAAATACATTGGCGATTGAAGAAATTTTAGAAATTTTAATTCGAAATCCTGAACAATTATTAGGCATAAGCCAGCAGGCTAAACTTACCGCAATGCATCGTCCTTGGAGTGTATATGCAAACGAAATTGCTAGTTTTGTTAAAGACAAAATATGTTAAAAAACAGAAGTTTTGGTTTAGATTTATTAAGGGCAATTGCTATCAGCTTAGTGCTATTGGCACATTTTGTAAAGGCTTTTGATAAATTAGGCTTTTGGGGTGTTGAATTATTTTTTGCTTTAAGCGGTTTTTTAATTGGTAAAATACTTTGGAATAGTTTTAACCAAAATCAATACTATAGTTTTCCTTTAATTATTAATTTTTGGCAAAGGCGATGGTGGCGAACCATTCCTAATTATTGGCTCTTTTTATTAGTAATGATTGTTTATCAATTGTTTCGAAGCAATCAATTAACTAATTGGGATATAATTTTAAAAAGTATATTTTTCTTACAAAATTTTTCAAATAGAGAGGTTGTTTTTTTTAGCGTATCATGGAGTTTGTGTGTTGAAGAATGGTTTTATTTAACATTTCCTTTGGTGCTGTTTTTATTAGCTAAATTAAAATTAAATAAGCAAGTTACTTTTACCATTTGTATTGTTGTTTTTACCATTTGTTCCATTCTATTGCGCTCCTATTTTATTCAAAAAGGAGTTGGGCATTCTTTGCGTGGAATTACACTTGCTAGGCTCGATGCCATTGTGTTTGGAGTATTTACAGCCAATGCTTTACAATTAATAAATCTCAACATTAAATTAAAGTTTTACATGCTTTGGAGTGGAATTATATTATTGTGTTTTTGTATATTTAAAATTCATTTTTCAGGTATATCTTACGAGGAAATAAGAAGCCAACAATTGTATTTAATCTTAGCACCTTTATCGTTTGCGCTAATCATTCCAAGTATTGAAAAATTAAACTTTTCGGCTAATCAATTTAAATGGATTGAACTAAGTATTCAAAAAATGAGCTTATGGTCATACTCTATTTATTTAAGCCATATTCCCATTTTATTTACCGTTTATTATTTAACAGAAAGCTTTAGAACGACTAATTTAGGTAACATTTTTTCTAAAATAATTGGCTTGTTTTTAACCTTATTTATTTCAGCTATTATTTACCAATATTTTGAAAAACCTTTAACCAATAAAAGACCGAAGGAGATTGGATAAAATTTAATGAATCAAACAATACAAATTAATCTCCAAATTAAACTTATTCAAGAGTTACGGTTGGTTCACGCATTGGCTGAAGCTGATTATAGTATTGCAATTCCAGCTACTGAAATTCATAAATTTGAACTATTAAATAAAAAGTTTGGAGTAAATTTTAATAAAAATGCAACCAATAATATTGATTTAACCGATGCTATACAAATTGGCCATGTAGCACCCAATACGTATTTTGGAAATATCCTTAGAAGCCTCATTTTTCCTCATGCTTTAACCAATTTCTGTTATACACTTTGGCAGGAAAATAGAAAAAACAAATTTTCATTTCAAGGCTTAATTACTCCCAAACGAAAAAACTTAATTGAAAATTGGATTAGCCAAAACATTACGACTAAAAAAGTAAGTTTACCTACTAAAAATAATTTTTTTATAAAAGTAAGAAATAAGTTATTGAGAAACTTTGGAATTAATAATGCCATTAAAACAAATATTGGAGATTTGGTTGTTTGGTCGTCTGAAAAAGGAAGGTATTATCCATTTAAAGCCTTTGATGAAGAATATTTTAAAGAATTAGCTAACTCTCATTTTGTGCTTTGTCCTAGTGGCGATTGTGTGTGGTCGTACCGTTTTTTTGAAGCTGTTTTATGCGGTGCAATTCCAATTGTGGAGCAACATTGCGAAGCTTATAATGGGTTTAAATATTTTACTTTTAATACAGTGAAAAATAACTTAATTTGGGATAAACAAGTAGCTGAATTTAATTATAAATTATGTTTAGAAAAAATAACCATTCCAAAAGATATTTTGAATTTAGAAATTGAAAGGTTGATTAAGAATTATAATAATAATATAATTTAATATTGGAGGGTACTTTACTAAAATCAACTGAAATAAATAAAACAATAATTTCAAATTTTAAAAATGGAATTTGGATTTATTTTTTTCTACTTATTTTTGAAGGTGCTTTGCGCAAATGGTTGCTTCCTCAACTAGCAAATCCATTGCTTTTAATTAGAGATCCTTTGGTGATTTACTTGTTCTTATCTGCAAGTTTTAATAGAATTATTTTTTTTAACAGTTATCTTTTTTATGCTTTTTTAATTGTTGCTATAAGTTTTATTGCTACATTGTTTATAGGACATGGAAATATTTTTGTTGCAATTTATGGGGCTAGAATTTTTTTACTACATTTTCCAATGATATTTTTAATAGGAAAAATATTTGATAAAGAAGATGTAATTAAAATGGGGCGAGTTATTTTATATATTTCTATTCCAATGGGAATATTAATTGCAGTTCAATTTTTTAGTCCACAAAGTGCTTGGGTAAACAAAGGAATAGGCGATTCAATTGGTGGTGGATTTAGCGGTGCAATGGGTTATTTAAGGCCGCCAGGTACATTTTCATTTACTAGTGGAACAACTTCTTTTTTTAGTTTAGTAGCTGTATTTGTTTTTTATTTTTGGATTGATACCTCCAAAATAAATAGAATTATTTTATTGTTTGCAACAATTGCGCTTATTGCTTCAATCCCTTTTTCAATTAGTAGAAGTTTATTTTTTCAAATAATTATAAGTTTTGCTTTTACTATTATTGGTATTAATTTTTTTAAAGCGAACAGTAATAAAGGAATCATTATAGTAATTGGGTTTTCTGCTATAGCTTTGTTATTAAGTTTATTCGATATATTTTCAATTGGATTAGAAGCTTTTTATACTAGACTTGAAAGAGCTAATACAGCCGAAGGTGGAATAGAATCGGTTTTTTTAGATAGATATTTAGGTGGAATGATAAACGCTTTAAATTCTTCATCTAATCAACCTTTTTTAGGCTACGGACTTGGATATGGTACAAATGTAGGCAGCAATATTTTAACCAATAAAAGATCTTTTTTAATATCGGAAGGCGAGTGGGGTAGAGTTATTGGTGAATTAGGTCCAATTTTGGGAATTGGAGTAATTTTGATAAGGGTTTTAATGACAATTAAGTTGGCTTCTTGGTCGTGGAATTACTTAAAAAGGAAAGATATTTTACCATGGATTATTTTTTCGTTTACATTATTTGTATTGCCGCAAGGTGGTTGGTCTCAACCTACATCTTTAGGTTTTTGTGTATTAATTAGTGGTTTATTAATTGCTTCTTTCAAAACTAGCGAATCAAATTAAAATTGATATTTTGAAAATAATTTTAGTCGGCAATTACTCTAAAGACAACCAAGAAAGTATGAAACGTTTTTTAAATGTTTTAGAATTGGGTTTAAGTAAAAACAATATTGAGTATATAACTTGGAAACCAATAATACTATTTGGTTTTTTGTTTAATAGAACAAATGTAGGTTTTGGTAAATGGCTTGCTTATATCGATAAATATATTTTTACATATATTGTTTTTTATATAAAAGTTATTGTAAATGAATTTAAACTTAATAACACAATTTATCATATCTGCGATCATTCCAATGCAGTTTATATAAATATATTTCCTTTTAAAAAAACAGTAATAACTTGTCATGATGTGTTAGCAATTAGAGGTGCTTTGGGCTTTAGAGATGCTTACTGTAACGCAAGTGGATTTGGTAAAATGTTGCAGCATTTAATTTTAAAAAATTTATCAAAAAATATTCATATTGCTTTTGTTTCAAAAAATACTTTAAACCAATTTAAAGAAATTGGAAAAAAGCTTTTCATTCAAAATTATAAAGTAATTCACAATGGATTGAATGCCGATTTTAAAAAACTAAATTTAACTGAAATTGAAAACTTAAAAGTTAAATATCCAAATTTCCCAACTGGTAAATTTATTTTACATGTAGGATCAAATTTAGAAAGAAAAAACAGAAAATTGTTAGTGAACATGCTGTTTCAATTAAATAATAATTATAAAGGAAATATTTATTTTGCTGGTGAAAAACCCAATGAAGAAGTTATTAATTTAGCTACTCAATTAAATATTAAAAACAGAATATTTTTTATTGAAAAACCCAATCATGAATTTTTAAATTTACTTTATAATACTTGTGATGCATTTATTTTTCCATCATTTACCGAAGGATTTGGATGGCCTATTATTGAAGCACAAACTTGCGGAGCGCCTGTTATTTGCTCAAATATTGAACCATTACCAGAAATAGGAGGGAAAAGTGTTTTGTTAGCTAATCCTAATATTGCAGATGAGTTTGTAACTCAATTTTTGCATCTAAAAGATAATGCTTTTAAAACTGAACTAATTGAATTGGGTTATGAAAATGCTTCTTTTTATAGCACTAACCAAATGGTAAATAATTATATTGATTTATATAATACAATATTAAAATGAAAAATTTTATTAAAGCAATTTTAGTATTATTTCCTTGGTTTTTAAAACGACCATTGCTGCAACTATTTTTTGGTTATAAACTTCATTCATCAGCAAAAATTGGTTTTTCATGGATTTATCCTGATAAATTAGTAATGGATGAAAATGCTAAAATTGGTCACTTGAATGTGGCCATTCATTTAAATAAAATTCATTTAGAAAAAGGCGCTAAAATTGGTAGAGGAAATTGGATTACAGGTTTTTCACTAAAAGGAAATTCAAAACATTTTGCCCACCAAACCAATAGAAAACCTGAGTTAATTTTAGGCGAACAATCTGCCATAACAAAAAACCATCATTTTGATTGTACCCATAGCATTATCATTGGCAAATTTACTACCATTGCCGGCTACCAATCGCAGTTTTTAACCCATTCCATCAATATAGAAATGAATAGGCAAGATAGTTTGCCTATAACAATTGGAAATTATTGTTTTGTAGGAACCAATGTAGTAGTTGTTGGTGGTTCTGTGCTTCCTTCATTTTCGGTTTTAGGGGCTAAATCGTTGCTGAATAAAGTACACGAAAAAGAATATTTTTTGTATGGAGGAGTTGCTGCAATGCCAATTAAGGAAATAAATAAAACTGCCAAATATTTTTTAAGAACAGAAGGATTTGTTAATTAATTGAAAACAGTTAAACTTCTTCGTGTTATTGCCAGCATGGACCCTAAAACAGGTGGGCCGCCAAATGGCATTAATTATATAACCCCTTTTTTAAATGAATTGAATGTTGAAACTACCATTGTTTGTTTAGATAAAACTAACGAACTGTTTATTAAAAATAGTACTATTAAAACTGTTGCTTTATCTCAAAACAAAACGGCTTGGCAGTATAATTCGCAACTGTATAATTGGTTAATTAATAACTTAATTAATTACGATGTGGTAATTGTTCATGGGTTATGGATTTACAACAATTATGCCGTTGCCAAAGCAGTTAACGTGTTAAAAAAACAGATTGTAGGTTTTAAAACTAAGTTTTATATTTTTCCTCATGGCATGCTCGATTCCTATTTTCAAAATAATAAAAAACGATTATTAAAATCTATTCGAAATTATTTTTATTGGCATTTAATTGAAAATAAAAATATAAAATCGGCTAATGGAATAATTTATACTTCGCAAGGCGAAATGGAAATTGCTTTAAAAACATTTACCAATTTTAAACCAAAGCAAAATATAAATTTGGGTTATGGGGTGGCTGTTCCTAAAAATGTTAGTAATCAAAATGGTATTGATGATTACTTTTTGTTTTTAGGTAGATACGACCAAAAAAAAGGAATTGACACAATAATAAATGCATATAAAAAAATATTGCAAACCAATTTAACATTACTACCTAAGCTAATAATTGCTGGTCCTGGAAAAAATGATGAATATGGAAAATGTATACAAAAACTAGTGAATGAAAGTGAGGAATTAAAAAATCATATTGAATTAAAAGATATGGTTTTGGGAGATGAAAAATGGAATTTAATTGCCAACGCAAAAGCAATGATTTTGTGGAGCCATCAGGAAAATTTTGGTATTTCAGTTGCTGAATCTTTGGGTATGGGTGTGCCAGTTCTATTATCAAAACAAGTAAATATTTGGAACGACATTGTTTTAAATAATGCTGGCATGGCGAATGATGACTCTGAAGAAAATTTAGTTAAAACAATTATAAAGTTTTGCAATTTAACAGAACTTGCATACCAAGAAATGTGTTTAAATGCAAAAAACACTTATACTAGTTTGTATCATCCAATACAATATGCTAAAAGGCTTAAATTTCTTTTTGAAGAATAATAATATAGTTTTTACTTTATGAAAATAGTTTTATTATTAACAGCTTGTATTGAACCAACTCAGTTTAAAAATAAAGTTCAGCGCAATATTGCTTCTGTAAGATTAAAAGATTATAAAGAAGCATTGAAACGATGGCTTCATCATAAAGATGATAAAATTTCAACAGTTATTTTTGCTGAAAACTCAGGATATGATTTAACTGAAATAGAACACATTTTTTTAACTGAAAATATTTTTCATCGAAATTATAAAATTTTTCAAAGTATAGCCAGCGAAGTGCCAAGTGGTTTGCATTATGGCTATAGCGAGTTAGAACTTTTTGATAAAGTAATTAACGAAGTAGCAATAATAAGTAAAGAAGATTTTTTAATAAAAGCAACAGGGAGGATATATTTTCCTAAAATTTCAAAACTAATTTCCAAAACCATTCCACAATATAATTTTGTAGCCGATAGCAGAATTTATAGTTTTTTAAATTGGAATAAAAACTATGTTCTGAGCGATTTATTTATTACGAAAGTAGATTGGTATAAAAATAATTTATTAGACAAAAGAAATATAATGATAGAACTAAATGCAAGCCATTTTGAATTGCTTTTATATAAATTGTTGTATAAAAATAATGAGCTAAAAAATATTTTACTACGTTTTCCCTTTAATGTAAATCCAGTTGGTTTAGGAGCACATTGGAATGTAAATTATCAATCCATTCAAAAAAAGATAAGTTACAATTTTAGGGCAATTTTTCGTTTCCTTTTTCCTAAAATTTGGATTTAATGACAACAATAAATATAAATACCCGAACAGGTGCTTCATTTAGTTTAACTAATAGAATATTGAGATTAATATGGGGAATTGTTTATCAATTATTTTTCAGGTTTTCGCCAAAGCCTTTTCATACTTGGCGAATGTTTATTCTAAAACTATTTGGTGCTAAAATTGGCAAGGGAGTTCATGTTTATGGTGGAGTTAAAATATGGGCTCCTTGGAATTTAGAACTAGGCGATTATTGTGGCATTGCTGATGGTGTTAAGCTTTATTCACAAGGTAAAATTTCAATTGGAAAAAATACTGTTATATCGCAAGGAAGTCACATTTGTACTGGAACACATGATTACAACGACAAAGGATTTAAGCTAATTACAAAACCTATAATTATTGGAAATGATGTATGGATTGCAGCTGAAGTGTTTGTTCATCCAGGTATAAATATTGAGGATGGTTGTGTAATAAGTGCTCGTTCGGTGGTAATTAACAATATGCCTGCTTGGAATATATGTTCAGGTTTTCCTTGTATACCTATAAAATTAAGAACTAAAATTAATTAAAATATTTATTGTATTTAGATTTAACAATTGCAATTCCAGTAAAAAATGAAGCTAAAAACATAGCTGATTGTATTAAAAGTATTGGAAAAAATTTTGCATTAAACATTGATGTAATTGATTCGGGCAGTAGCGATGGAACTGTGGAAATAGCCAGAGAATTAGGAGCAAATATTATTCAATTTACTTGGGATGGTAAATATCCTAAAAAACGAAATTGGTATTTGTTAAATCATAAACCAAAAACAAAGTGGGTTTTGTTTTTAGATGCAGATGAACATTTAACAATACCATTTAAAGAAGCTCTTTGTAACTATATTCAAAAATTTGATTACGCAGGTTATTGGCTCAATTATTCCATTTATATGAATAACTATAAGTTAAAAGCGGGTTATCCATTGAAAAAATTAGCATTGTTCCAAACTGAAAAAGGTTTGTATGAAAAAATTGAAGAAAATAATTGGAGTAAATTGGATATGGAAATTCATGAACATGCAATTATAAATGGCTCAGTAGGGTTTATTAAAAGTAAAATTGACCATAAAGTAAACTTTGAAAATATAAATTGGAAACAAAAACACATGGAATATGCAAAGTGGGAAGCCAAAAGATATTTAAGTTTAATAAGTAATAAAAGAGTAGCTAATAATTTTACATTTTTTCAAAAAATAAAATATTTTATAGTCAATACTCCATTTGCAGGAATCAGTTTTTTTATAGGCTCTTACTTATTTATGTTAGGGTTTATTGATGGAATTAAAGGTTTTAAATATGCATTATTAAAAGCATTTTATTTCCAAAAAGTTTATACAGAAATAAAAAAAGTAGGTAAATAGTTTTGAATAAAAATATAAAACACTTTTTAATTTATGGAATTAATTTTTCGCCTGAATTAACAGGAATTGGACGTTATAGTGGGGAAATGGTTGAATGGTTAGTAAGTAAAAATATAAAATGCACTGTAGTAACTTCATTTCCATATTATCCAAATTGGCAAATACAAAAACCATATAATGGTTGGTTTTATAAAAAAGAAAAAATAAATAATGGACTACTAACTATTTACCGTTGTCCTATGTATGTTCCTAAAAATGTAAATGGAACAAAAAGAATAATCCATGAAGCAAGCTTTTTTATTTCATCTTTATTCGTCATTATTTATTTATTATTCAAACCCAAAATAGCAAATATTTTTTGCGTAGCCCCACCATTTCATTTAGGTTTAGTAGCAATTTTTTATAAATTTTTTAAAGGAGGAAAGATTTATTATCATATTCAAGATTTGCAAATTGAAGCAGCAAAAAATTTAAATATGGTTAAACAAAAATATTTATTGAATTTATTTGAAGTATTAGAAAAATTTATATTAAAATATGTTGATGAAATAAGTTCGATAAGTTTTGATATGGTTAATAAAATTGAATTAAAAGTAAAAAAGAATGTTGTTTTGTTTCCAAATTGGGTTGATTGTAATTTTTATTATCCTATTCAAAATTCTAATATAAATAGATATAAATGGGGTTTTAATGAAAACCAAAAAATAATATTGTATTCAGGCAGTATAGGCGAAAAACAAGGACTTGAAAAAATGTTGTTGTTAGCAAATCATTTCAAATTACATGATGAAATTTTGTTTGTAATTGCAGGTAACGGACCTTATTTAGAAAAACTAAAACAAGAAGCAAAATCTAAAAATATATTAAATTTAAAATTCCTTCCACTTCAACCTAATAATATTTTTAACGAATTTTTAAATATGGTAGATATCCATATAATATTTCAAAAAAAAAATACAGGTCAATTAGTAATGCCAAGTAAATTAACAACAATATTGGCGGTTGGAGGTTTAACATTAATTAATGCAGATAAAGATTCGAGTTTACACAAATTAATAACTGAAAATGAAATTGGATTTTCAGTTAATTCTGAAAACATAAATGATTTAATTATTAAATTAGAGAATATTTTTACTTTGAACAATAGCACAGTAAAAGCGAATGCTAGAAAATATGCTGAAAAGGAATTAGATAAAGTAAATTTACTTTCTAACTTTTTTATTAATAAATAAAGATAATTTAATATTAAAGTAATCATTTGTGAACAAAAAATATTTTTATTCGAATGTTTTGAAAAATATAAAAATAAAATCTGCTGTTGCATTAGTATTTGCATTTAGTTCAATTTTTTCATGTAAAATAATTGCACAATCAAATAATGATTACGAAAAAAAACCTTGGCTTATATCGTTTGGCGTCAACTCAATTTTTGAAGACAGAGATCAATTTGTAAGGTACGTTAATAATGAATCTATTTTATGGAATATCAGTCCAATTACATTTGGAGTTGAAAAACGTGTTAATTACTTCATAGGATTAAGTGGGATTATAGGTTCAAATCAATATCCAGAAAATCAAAGAATAAATGGATTAAGTATAGAACAAGTAAAAGATATTATTTTTATTGATCTTAATACTAAATTCAATTTAGTTCCTTTACTTGAATACAAAACTTTTTTCGATCCATATTTTGTTGCTGGTGTTGGATATTTGAACAGAAGTGTAAATAATGAAATAGCTATAAATTTAGGATTTGGCTTTAACTATTGGTTAAATAAAAATTATGCTTTTAATGTAGGTGGTTCTTATAAGTTTAACAGAGGAATTGAATCAGAAGTTAAAGAAGGCGATTTCCTTCAATTAAATTTAATGTTAATTCAAGTAATAAATTAAGTTGTTGTTTTTTAATTAACAAAAGCATAACAATAAGTTCGAATCAACAAAACTATTTGCTAACATTACTAAGTTACTATTGCAGATTATATTAATTAATTGAGTAATGGGAAAAATATTTCATAAAAATTCTGTTTATATTTTTTTATTGCGAATTTTCATTCTTTTATCAGATTTAATTGGATTGAATCTGATAATTTGGTTTTTTCAAGTTTTACTTGGATATAAATTTATTGTAAACTATAATTATCAAGAATTAAATTGGTTAATTTTTTCATTCAATTTTAGTTGGATTTTTCTATCTTACTTCTTCAAAACATACATTAAAAGTTTTCAAATTATTTACAATTTAAAGTCTACTTTTAATTTATTTATTGTTCATTCATTTATAAATGTTTTAATAATTAATTTCTTTTTCTATAGTTTAATTGAATTTAAAATAATTTTATTTTATGCTGTTTCAGTTGTTTTGTTTTTACCACTATCTCGTTATTTTATAAGTTTTTATTTAAATAAATTAGATAAAACTATACATTTAAGAAAAAGAGTTTCAATACTTGGTAATGGACCTCTTTACCCTAAATTATTTGAATATTTAAATTCAGAAGATTCTGGATTTAAATTAGTACCAATTTTACCTAAAATTAGCGCTGAAAAAGTTAATTTAGAAATTTTTATTAATGCAATTAATTTAGCTAAAAAGCACGATGTAACTGAAATTTATTCAACAATTACGCCTGTTGATGATAATATGCACATCAGAGTGGTTCACTTAGCCGAAAACGAATTCATTAGGTTTAAATTCGTTCCCGATTTTAATGTAGTTCTTAAAAATCATTTTAAAGTAAGAGTAAAATCGCAAGTACTTGAAGTAAATTATACAAGAGAACCATTAGAAGAATTAGACAATAGAATAAGAAAAAGATTTTTTGATTTGCTTGTCAGTTCATTGGTTATTATACTTATTTTAAGTTGGTTATACCCAATTATCGCATTGTTAATAAAGTTAGATTCTAAAGGTTCGGTTTTATTTAAACAATTAAGAAGTGGAAGAAAAAATAAACCATTTGTTTGTTTAAAATTTAGAACAATGATTCCAAACGAAGAACAGGATTCGAAACAAGCCACTAAAAACGATTATAGATTTACAAAATTTGGTACATTTTTAAGAAAAACTAATCTTGATGAATTACCACAATTCATTAATGTTTTTTTAGGTCAAATGAGTGTTATTGGTCCAAGGCCTCATATGTTAAATCATACAAAACAATATGGTGAATTAGTTGACTCGTACATGCAACGTCATTTTATAAAACCAGGAATTAGTGGTTGGGCTCAAATTAATGGTTTAAGAGGTAATTTAGATCAAAAAATGATGGAACTAAGGGTAAAATACGATTTGCATTATATTAAAAATTGGTCAGTTTGGAGCGATATAGATATAATGTATAAAACTTTTATAATTACTTTAGTTGGAGATGATAACGCGTATTAAAAAAAATTATTTGTTAACTATGAATTTAAAAGGCATACTATTATTTATTTTTACATTTTTATGGTTTTACTCTTTTTCTCAAACAGGTAAAATAGCAGGAAGAGTTATTTCTTCTAAAGGAGAAGGCTTAATAAGTGCTGTAGTTACTATTAGTTTAGGCGAATTTACTAAACCTATACAAACTGATTACAATGGCGATTTTAAATTCAATGATTTAAAGCCAGGTAAATACAAAGTAATGGCCAAATATGTTGGTTTTGATAATACTGTACTTGAAAATATTGAAGTTATTGCGGGTCAAACAACTCCATTAAATATTGTACTTTTTGAAAAACAAAAAACATTAAAAGACATAACAATTAAAGGTAAAGTTAAAAGAGACAATGTAAGTGCATTGCTAATAATGCAAAAAAATGCTGCTTCCGTTGGTGATGCAATTTCAGCAGAGGCAATAAAAAGAAGTCCAGATAAAAGTACTAGTGATGTTTTAAAACGCGTTAGTGGAGCAAGTATACAGGATAATAAGTTTGCTATTATTAGAGGTTTAAATGAGCGTTATAATTCTGCATATTTAAATGGTTCACCACTTCCTAGCTCAGAATCAGATAGGAAAGCTTTTGCATTCGATATTTTTCCTTCAAATATGCTAGATAATTTAGTTATTACTAAAACTGCTACGCCTGATCAAACTGGCGAATTTGCTGGAGGAATAATATTAATTAATACCAAAAATATTCCTGACGAAAACTTTCAATCTTTTAGTTTTGGATTAGGATATAATAATTTAACTACCTTTAAAGAAAAATTAACCTATAAAGGAGGTTCCTTGGATTTTTTAGGTTTAGATGATGGAACAAGGGGTGTTCCTAAAAATTTACCTGCATTAAATAATTGGCCAGGTGATAGAGCTGGAAAAGCACAAGCAGCTAAACTTATGCCAAATGATTGGGGTGCTATAAGTAGTGTTTTTGGACCTTCTGTTTCATTACAATACACAATAGGAAAATCTTTTAAAATAAAAAAGAAAGAGGCTTTAGGTTTGCTTTTTTCATTAACATATTCCAACACTCCAAACAGATATGATCAATACTTATATGGTTATGACCAAAATGATGAAAATAAAATTCAAACCAATTTAAAAGATATTAACTATACTGAAAGAATTTTAGCCGGTGCTTTATTAAATCTATCTTTTAAAGTTAATGAAAACAATAAAATTAGTTTTAAAAATATTTATAGTATTAATTCTGAAGATAGAGTTGTTAGAAGGATAGGTGCATTCAACTTAAATCAAATAGACCCACTAAGAACAGAGTCAAATTTATTTTGGTTTACTTCAAATGAAATATTGACAAATCAATTAAATTCAGAACATTATATTCCCAAAACCAAAACAAAAGTTAATTTATTAATTTCAAACGGAAATGTATCGAGGTTAACACCCGGAATGAGAAGGTTATTATATACTGCCGGAACTGGAGAAAAGTTTCAAGCAAATATTGTTACTAATGCCGATTTTGCTGCATCTACTGGTGGTACATATCTTTATACTACTATAAATGAAAATGTTAAAAGTGCTCAAGCAGATTTTAGTCAAAATTTTGATTTTAATAAAAATTTTAAAAATAATGTTAAAATAGGTTTTAATTTTCAAAGTAGAAATAGAGATTTTAAAGCACGAAAACTTAACTTAGCTAAATATCAACAAACTGGAGGTGGTGGTGTAGAATTTGCAGACTCACTGCTTTTTTTGAATGATAAAGAGATTTTTTTACCTCAAAATATAGGAATTCTTCCAGGAGGAAAAGGTGGATTCATGTTAGAACAAATAATAAATCCTTACGATGCCTATGATGCAAGTGCAAACGTTTTTGCAAGGTATTTTATGGTTGATACTAAAATTGGAGCAAGATTAAGAGCTATTTGGGGAAGCAGATTAGAAACATTTTATTTAACCTTAAACTCAACAAGAGATGATCGTTCATTGATTCGTTTGAATACTGTTAAATATGATTTTTTACCTTCAATTAATTTTGTTTATTCTTTAAATGAAAAACAGAATTTAAGATTTTCTTATTCTGAAACAGTAAATAGACCTGAATTTAGAGAATTGGCTCCATTTGTTTTTTATGACTTTACAAATAGGTATACTTATTCTGGAAATGATACCATTGTTAGGTGTAAAATTAATAATTTTGATTTTAGGTATGAGTACTTTCCTGGTAAAAACCAATTACTTTCAGGAAGTTTGTTTTATAAAAAGTTCGATAAACCAATTGAACAATATTCTAATCCAAACGCTGCAAGAGAGGTTACTTATGTAAATGCTATTTCAGCTGCCAATTATGGTTTTGAATTTGAATTTAGAACGGTATTATCTTCTTTATTTAATACCGACTCTATTTCTTTTTTAGAGAATACTACTATTTTTACAAACTATGCTTACATATTATCAAATGTTTTAATAAACAATAAAGATTCAAATTACAGAGAAAGTTCTACTATAAGTGACTTATTTAGAACAGATGGAAGAAGACTCCAAGGCCAATCACCTTATGTATTAAATGCTGGAATTCAATATGTAGATCCCAAAAGTGGATTGGGCGCTACGTTATCTATTAACAGTGTAGGCGATAGAATTTCTATAGTTGGAAATGTTAATGAACCGAGTTTATGGGAGCAAGGCAGAACTACAGTAGATTTGCAATTATCTAAAACTTTTTTGAATAAAAAACTTGAAATTAGGCTTAATGCAAAAGACATTTTAGTTCAAGATTTAGTATTTTACAACGATTTGAACAACAATTCACAATTTGATTCTAGCTCTGACTTTAAAATTATTTCACGTAATTTTGGTAATGAGTTTTCTTTTTCTGCAGCTTATAAGTTCTAACTAAAAATTATTTAGTTAATATTAAGTTAAATTTATAATAATACTAAAGAAATTTTATCTTTACATTTATTCGTTTTATTTGTGTCTTAATTTTTAAACAAACAAAAATACAAATGAAAAAAATCACAACAACAATTTTAGCTTTGATGATGACTGTAATAGTTATGGGTCAAACAAGAACTTTGCAATCTGTAAACTACAGAGGTGCATTTGAACCTGGTGTTACTGCATGGACAGATGGATGGACAAACTTTAATCCAAATGCAGTATCTTACACAACTGGTATTACTACCAATGTTACTGCTAGTATTACCAAAAATACTACTTGGTTAGCTGGAAGAACTTATTTATTAAAAGGTACTATTTATGTGAAATCAGGAGCAACTTTAACTATTCAACCTGGTTGTATTATTAAAGGTGACGCAAATGTTTCTAACTCATGTTTAGTTGTTTCAAGAGGAGGTAAAATTAACGCTCAAGGAACAGCTGTAAATCCTATTGTTTTTACTTCATCTAAAGATTCAGGACAAAGAAACTTAGGAGATTGGGGTGGTGTAATTCTTTTAGGAAAAGCTAGAACAAATGCAACTGGTGGTGTTGCTAACGTTGAAGGTTTAGCTGCATCTACTGATAACGAATTTGGTGGAACTGACGATGATGATAATTCAGGTGTATTCTCATATTGCCGTATAGAATTTGGTGGATATATTTTCTCGCCAGATAAAGAAATTAATGGTTTAACTATGGGTGGTGTTGGTCGTAAAACAAAAATTGATCACGTTCAAGTATCATATAATAATGATGATGCTTTTGAATGGTTTGGTGGAACAGTTAATTGCACTCATTTAGTTGCATTTGGTAATTTAGATGATGATATGGATACAGATTTAGGTTACAGTGGAACAGTTCAATTTGGTTTAGTAATTCGTGATAAAAACTTTTTTGATGCAAGTACAGGATCTACTTCAGAAGGTTTTGAATCAGATAACGATCCAGTTGGAACAGTACGTACATTAGCTCCAAGAGTAAATGCAGTATTTTCTAATTTTACATGTGTTGGTCCTTACCGTAACGATTTATCTCAATCAATTAATGGTAAATATGAAAGAGCTATTCGTATCAGAAGAAATTCTAGCTTGCGTATATTTAATTCTGTATTTACTGATTATAACAAAGGTTTACAATTTGATGGAACTGACTGTATTTTAAATGGAAAAAATGGATTGTATAATGCAGTTGATTCATTAAACGCATCTGCTGTTAAATATAATGTATTTGCTAGTATTAAAAACAATGCGTATATGGTTGGAACTTATTCAGGTGCTAGCGGTTCTTATGCTGCTGCTGCTGCTTTAACTGCTGATTCAATGTTTAATGGTATGTTAAATACTTACCAAACTGCTTCAAACGGTTTATTTGTTGATAATATTAATACCTCTAATTTTAACATGGATTATCGCCCAGCTGTTGGTTCTCCGTTAAATTCTGGTGCTAATTTTTCTGATGTATTTATTTCATCAAGAACTAAATTAGGTTTAGGCGATGCTACAATTTCATCTCCTAACAGCGGTGATTCAGTAGAAATTGCTAGCTTGTCAGATGTTCAAACTGCCACCATTACATGTGCAAGTATTGCAAACGCAGATTCTTACAACTGGACAACAAGTGCAAAATCAGGTGTAACTTTTGTTTCTGGTCAAGGTACTACTTCAGTTACAGTATCTTTTGCAACTAATTTAGCATCTACAATTGCAAAACCTTTATTTATTTTTGTTCAAGCTACAAACAATGCTTCAAACACTTTTTCAGCAAAAGATTCAATCAGAATTTCAAGATCAAAGCCTACATTTAGAATTGGTGCTTTAACTTCTAATCCAAATAATAATTTAATTGGTTATACTTGGCAATCTGCTGCATTAACTGTTCAAGCTAGTGCTGGTCAAAAAGTAGTAAATGTTGCAAGTACAGCTGGTTTAATGCCAGGTATGCACGTTCAAAGAATTGCTGGAACTACTGCGGGTAATGTTGGAACAAGCAATGTTGTTGATGTTGTTAATAGTGCAACACAATTCACTTTAAAAAACAATATTTCAGCTAATTTAACTACAGGTGCTATTTTAAGAGCATTTTATGTTCCTTTAAATACTTTTGGTACTACTTCTAGTTCAAACGTTTCAAGTGCAGCAACTTATACATCTACTGCTTCTGCTTCAAGTGCGTTAACTGCTGTTACTGTTGCATCAACTAGTGGTTTAGTTGAAGGTATGTGGTTAAGAGTAGTTTCTGGAACTGGTACATTAAAAGCTGGTACTATTGTTTCTAAAATTATTGATGGTACAACATTTGTATTATCATTACCACCTTCAGTTGCTTTAAATAATGCTGTAATAGCTGGATATCCTGTTATGAATAACTTATGCCCTTACTCAGTTACTTCTGGTTATACTACTGAGTTCGATTATACTGTTGTTTCAACTACTGCATCTAACAATATTGGATATAAATTTGATGTTCCTAAAAATGCACGTATTTGCCGTGTAGGAAATAATGCATTAACTGATTATTTAACAAACCCAATTAAATCTATTTTAACTACTGCTAATTCAATTGGTGTTGTATTTGATTCAGCTCACGCATCAGGTGCAATTGGAGTTACACCATACAACAATGCTGGTTTAGGTACTAAATTTAGTTTAACGGTTGGTAAAGTTAAAGCTGGCGTTTACAAAGTAACTAGTAATGGTGCTGCAGTAGCTAATTCAACAGTAAGATACACTGCAAGTGTAACTAACGGTAGTGCTGTATCATCTTATAAATGGACTATCCCTGCTACAAACGTAACTGCATTGTCAGGTATAGTTGTTGGAAACGTTGTTACAACAACTACTGATACATTATCATTACGTTTTGATAGCACAAACAATACAGTTAAATTTAAATCTGGTTCATTAAAAGTAGAAATAATTAACAACTGTGGAACTGGAACTGGTAAGTCATTTACTTTAAATAATACAACTACTTTAGCTAAAACTCAAGGAGAAATTGAATTACAAGAAGTAATTGAAAATGCAACTGAAGCCAATACTTTCAGCGTATATCCTAATCCTAACAATGGTAACTTTAACATTAACATGACTGCTGCTAATACTGAAGCTGCTGCTCAAGTTATTATTACTAATATTCTAGGTCAAGTTGTTCGTGAAATTTCATTAACTAACGATAACGGAACTATCAATTCAGAAATTAACGCTAATCTTTCAACTGGTATCTATTTTGTAAAAGTACAAGTAGGTTCAGAAGTAAATGTTGCTAAAATATCTGTAAACTAATTATAGTTTTTTAATAATAATTATTGAAAACCCTCAACTTATGTTGAGGGTTTTTTTGTTTAACATTCTCATAACATTAAAATAGTAACATTGCCTAAATATTTTTAACAATGAAACAGAGTTTACTTTTTATATTAATATTATCAATTTTAACATCTTGCACCAAAGATTCAAACACTATAATAGTTGAAACGAAACCTTATACTCCAAACCACAATACTTTTATAACCGAAACAAATGAAAATTTGATAAAAACTACCTATAAATATTCAACTATTTGGAGGTTAACTGAAATTCAAACATTTGATAACGAAGTTCCAACTGAAAAAATAAGTATTACATACAACAATAATTTGGTAACCAAAGCAAGTAATAAAAACAATACTTCGTACAAATATTATTTAAATAAAAAACGGTTGGCCGATAGTTTAAAAATAAATGTAATTGGTTTGTTAAGTATTACAGAATTGTATAAGTACGATATAAATGGATACATAATCAGAAAAGATATCAATGCTTTAATAAATAATGTTCCTTACGAAGAATATACTGATTATACAATAAAGAATGGAAATATAATTAAATCGGTTCAAACCACCGATACAGATGTTTTTACCACCGATTTTGAATATTATGAAGATTCGACCAATGTTTTGGCAGGTACTTTAGAAGCCATTTCTTTTATTCCACAAAGTAAAAATTTACTAAAGAAAGAATCATTTAGCGATGAAACATTTAACGAATATACTTATTTAGTTAATGAAGCTGGTGACTTAGAAATAACAATTGTAAATGAGTTTGGCGATATTAAACAACGAATTGTAACTACTACTAAAATTAAATAATACCTTAAATAATTCATAAATAGTTAACGCTTTAGTAACTTTAGATTTTTATTTTTGACAATTATTCTGTAAATTAATTTAATGAAAACCCTATTTTTTTGTTTGTTTATGCTAGTTTTTGCTTTATTTAGCAAGGCTGGAAATCAATCATCAAAAGAGGATTCAATTAAAATTGAAACAATAAACTTTGGTGTTTCATTAGGAATTGGTACAAATGGTTACAATGGAAATATACAAAGTCAAATTAGCCAGAAATTTGGTATAAGATTAGGTTATTCGAAAGGATACTATGATCCGCAATATTATACAGTATTTAGTGGCAACTCTATTAATGTTGTAGCTAACTTTACTGTAGAATTGTTTAATTTTCAAGTAGATTATTTTCCGTTTAAAAATAAAATATTTAGAATTACAGCAGGAATTTCAAAAAATTTTAATACTTATTTGGTTAATATTACACCACTTACAAGTCAAACATTTGGATACATAAGTTATCCTCCAGAATCGATTGGGAATTTGCAAGCGAAAGTTATTGTTGATGAAATTAATCCTTATTTAGGCATTGGGTTTGGTAAAACAATTCCTAATACTAAATTTGGAATGGGTGTTGATTTTGGTTTGTACTATCATGGTTCACCAAAGTTTATTTTAATTACAAATGGTTCTTTTGAGCCAAGTAATAATTCTAAAAACATATCATTATTAAATAATGCATTTAATGATTTTGTTTTTTTTCCCTTGGCAAATTTTAATATTGTTTACAGAATTACTAATTAATACAAATGAAATTTAAACTGATAATTGTACTTTTTACTTTGTTATTTATAAATGCTTGTAATTTTAATGAAGGAGAAAATGAAAATAATCAAACTAATTCAGATTCTATTGTTGTAAATACAACTATTAAAGCAATATTTAGTACTGAAGACTCATTGTCTGAAAAAAATATTTCTGTATCAATAATTGGAAAAGATGCTGAACATATTTTTGATGTGGAAGGTAAAACTAATTATAAAGTAGAAAATGGTGTATTAAATTTATTTTTAGCTCCAGGAGTAAATCCTACTAACGAAAATCCATTAACCTTTACCATACAAGCCAATATGGAAGGTTATTTACCAATAAAACAAGAAGTTTTTGTATATAATAACACTGAAAAAGTTTCAGTAAACTGCATCTTTAAAAAACCTATTATTTTAAATAAAGAACAAAAAAAGGAAGCTACTTTAATTGAAAAAAATAAAAACAAAACGGATACAAAAGTAAATTCAAATTCACCTCAAGTTTTTCCTAAAGCAGAGGTAAAAAAACCAACTATAACTACAGAAGTAAAAAACAAACCAACTCCAACAGAAAAAAAGATTGTTGATGTTAAAACAAAAGTAAATTCACCTAAAGTTTCAACAAAAACAGAGGTAAAGAAACCAACTATCACTACAGAACAAAAAAAGGATGTTATTCCTGTTGAAAAAAAGATTGTTAAAACAGAAACAAATTTAAGTGCTAATTCACCTAAAGTTTCAACAAAAACAGTGGTAAAGAAACCAACTATCACTACAAAAGAAAAAAACAAACCAACTCCAACAGAAAAAAAGATTGTTGACGTTAAAGCAAAAGTAAATCCAAATTCACCTAAAGTTTCACCCAAAGCAGAGGTAAAGAAACCAACCATAACTACAGAAGAAAAGAACAAATTAACTCCAGAAGAAAAAAAGATTGTTGATGTTAAAGCAAAAGTAAATTCACCTCAAGTTTCACTTAAAGCAGAGGTAAAGAAACCAACCATCACTTCAGAAGAAAAAAACAAACCAACTCCAACAGAAAAAAAGATTGTTGACGTTAAAGCAAAAGTAAATCCAAATTCACCTCAAGTTTCACCCAAAGCAGAGGTAAAGAAACCAACCATAACTTCAGAAGAAAAGAACAAATTAACTCTAGAAGAAAAAAAGATTGTTGACGTTAAAGCAAAAGTAAATCCTGATTCACCTCAAGTTTCACTTAAAGCAGAGGTAAAGAAACCAACTATAACTACAGAAGAAAAAAACAAACCAACTCCAACAGAAAAAAAGATTGTTGACGTTAAAGCAAAAGTAAATCCTGATTCACCTCAAGTTTCACTTAAAGCAGAGGTAAAGAAACCAACCATTACTTCAGAAGAAAAGAACAATCCAACTCCAGAAGAAAAAAAGATTGTTAAAATAGATTCAATTAATTTTGTTGTTGGTTCTAATATTGTTAAACCTAAAGTTGAAGCTCAAAAACCAACAGTTACAGTAATAAAAAAGGAGGAAATTCCTGCTAAAAAAGAGAATATTAAAACTGATACTTTAGGAATAATTGCAAATTCAAATTCTTTATTGCCTAAAGTTGATATTAATAAACAAAAATTAAATGGAAAGCAAAAAAAGGATTCAATTAATGTTACTAAAAAGAAAGATAACATAGATACTTTAACTTTAAATTCAAGAATAGATAGTGATACTTTTAAAATTGAAAAACAAAATGCTAGCTTAATTGCGGCACAAAATAAAGATACCATTCCTTTCAATAAAAAGAATTTAGGAATTTCACTTGGTTTGGGATCTATAGGTTATAATTTGAGTTTACACCATCAATTTAACAAAAAATTTGGTATAAGATTAGGTTATTCGAGAGGATACTATGATCCGCAATATTATACTGTATTTAGCGGGAACTCCATTAATGTTGTATCAGATTTTAATGTAGAAATGTTAAATTTTCATTTAGATTATTTTCCGTTTAAAAATAAGATATTTAGAATTACTACCGGAATTTCAAGAAATTTTAATACTTATTTGCTTAATATAACACCACTTACAAATCAAACATTTGGTTATATAAGTTATCCTCCAGAATCGATAGGGAATTTGCAAGTAAAAGTTACTGTTGACGAATTTAATCCTTATTTAGGTATTGGGTTTGGTAAAACAATTCCTAATACAAAGCTTGGAATGGGTGTTGATTTTGGTTTGTACTATCATGGTTCGCCAAAGTTTAAGTTAATAACAAAAGGTTCTTTTGAACCAAGTAACAATCAAAAAAATATTTCTTTATTGAATAATGCTTTTAACGATTGGGTATTTTTTCCTATGGCTAATATAATTATTGTTTACAGAATTAACGATTAATACAAATGAAATATAAATTATTACTTATACTTTTTGCTTTTGCAATCACCAATTCTTGTAGGTTTCCGAAAGAAGAAATAGAAAAGTTTGAAATAAATACAGATGCTAGCTTTGTAAATATATTACTTAAAGCTAAGTTTTACACAGAAGACTCGTTGCCTATTAGAAAAATATCAATGAATATAAATGGAAAAGATGCCAAACATATTTTTGATATTGAAGGTAAAACTAATTTTAATGCAGAAGGAGGCGTAATAGATTTTATTTTAGGACCAAATGCTAATCCTACTAATGACAATCCAATAACTTTTACAATTCAAGCAAATATGGAAGGCTATCTTCCTTTAAAACAAGATGTATTTGTATTTAATAGTACCCAAAAAATTACAATTAATTGTACTTTTAAAAAACCTGTAAATATACCTACAAGCTCAAAGTATAGTTCATTATCATTAAATTTTTTAGGTAAAACAAGATTAGACACTGCGTACTTTAATATTTTAAGAAATGATGGTGTTAATTTTACAATAAAATATCCTACAAAAGGGTTGTTTTTTCTTAAAAAAAATTCAGTAAAATTTAGGGTTGAAAACAAAGATGAATTTTTAAGTAATTTATTATTAGATACCATAAAATATAGCCCCGACAGTGGTTCTGCAATTTCAACTTTAACTAACAAAGTTTTTAAATATAATATTAAACCTAATGAAGATAAAATAACAGTTAATCCATTAACTTTAGTTTCATCTGCAAAAAACATTACAGCAAAAGTTGGATATCTTAAACCAAATTTAATTGCTGAATATAAATCAAGAAAAATTCCTGATACTACCAATTTAAGCAATGTTAGGGTAAATATTATTACCCAATCTAGTTTTCAAGAATTTGGTTATACTGATGAAAATGGAGTTGTTATTAATAATTATACCTCATTTAGTAATGCAGTTGGGATTCCACAAGTTTTCTTTTATGATGCTTCAACAGGAATTGCGCTAACTCCATATTATGCTGATTGTGATAATGGAGCTATTATAGAAGCCAATTTACCAATTAATAATTATAAAATTTTTATTGATGGAATTGATTACAGCAGCAATTCTGATATGTATTTTAACACTAAAAGAGTTGTAAATATAAAACCCGATTTCTTTGAACCAAGCGGAACTGAATTTAAATTAATTTTTAAAGACAATATGCTAAATGGGAGATTCTTTTTATTTAACAATGCAGTTAACAGTTGCGGTTTTGCAAATGTTGAAGTTAGCTCGCCTAATATTCCTTTAAACAGAGGATTTTACGGTAAATTTAATTTAGTACATCCACAATACGATGTTACATACGATTTAGATTATTCAAAGCAAATAAATTCATACAAAGTGCCAGCTTTTGCTACATCAAATACAAGCATTAAAGTTAGTTTAAATCATCCAACTAATTTATGTAGAAACAATACTACCTTGTTTAATGAAGAAATATTGAATACACCTTTATGTAACTATACCATTGCCCCATTAACAGTAAACTTTAACTATAATCCATCTGCTTTTTTAAGTACTATAAACGATTTTAAGGCAGTGACTGCTAATGCTAAAATTGTTTGTCCTTCGGGTAATTTTATTTTCCCACCAACCATTGATTTGTTCTTGTATCAATTAGGTTGCAATAGCGAAACAACCATTCGATTTGAAAATGGAACTTATAACAGTCCTTCGTTAATTGAAGATAAAAAAACATACATTTTAAGATACGACAAACTATCTCAAACTGGTTTACCAACTAAAATTTACGATACTTTATATTTTGACTCTGACGTGCCAGAGAAGATAATTAAAGACGATAAAACAGGCTATTGGGAAGGAACTTTAACTTACAATACTACCAGTGGTTTTGAAATAGATGTTTTATTCGACAATAGAAAATTAAGGTACAATATTCCTAACTGTAAATAAAAATAATAGCATTTTGGATTTTAATATATTGCTTTGTAAATGAAACTAATCAAAGAAATAAAATCATTAGTTTATAAAGCAAAAAAAAATTACAGAAATGTAGTTTTAAAACGAAAAATTAATAATTTTTACTTACTAAATAAGTCGAAAATAATCGATTCAGCACTTTTATCTTCACTTCAATATTATTTGAATAACGAGTTATCGGTATTTCCATATTTGTTTAAAAATGAATACAATAAACTGGAATTTACAGTAACCAATGAAAATGGATTTAACTATATTTTGTTTAATGGATACAAAATGTATTTTAAACAAAACTGGTCTGTTTTAAGCTGCAAAAGTTATATTAAAACATTATTGGTTGAACAAGATGCTAGATCACCTCATTGTTATTGTACAGATAATTTTTATGTAAATAACGATGAAACATTGCTAGATATTGGAGCAGCAGAAGGAAATTTTTCATTGTTATCAATTAATAAAGCCAAAGAAATTTATATGTTTGAATATAACATTGATTGGTATAAAGCATTAGAAAAAACATTTGAACCTTTTACTGAAAAAATACAACTTTTTAATAAAAAGGTAGACAATAAATCAACTTCCAATTCAATAAAGTTAGATGATTTACCAGAGTTATATACAAAAAAACTTTTTATTAAAATGGATGTAGAAGGAAGCGAAAAAGCCATTTTTAAAGGAATGGAAAAACTGCTTGCCACAAATAAAAACATTAGAATAGCTGTTTGCACTTACCATGGATATAATGATGCAGTTGAATTTGAAAACTACTTTAAACAACTAGGTTTTAAAACTGAGTTTTCAACCGGTTATATGCTTTATTATTTTGCTAAAGATTTAAAACCACCATATTTAAGAAAAGGGGTATTGCGGGTTTGGAGATAAAGAAAATATTCATTTAAAATAATTTCCTGATTGCTCGAAATCCTTAATTAGACTGATGTGGAGGATACCGGATTCGAACCGGTCGCCTCTTGCATGCCATGCAAGCGCTCTAGCCAAATGAGCTAATCCCCCTATTTTAATGGTGCAAATATATTTTACAAAGTTATAATTCCAAACTTTAATAAAACTATTGCTAATCCGTATATAAATGTTGCTAATATTATACCTCTGCCTGTTTTTAATTTATCAAATTGTATAAATATATAAAATACTGCTAAGTTAATAACTGCACATAAACTAAGTAGGGGAGATAGCATTTTTTCTTCTACCGAAATTTTCAAGAATTCGCCTAAAGCCAAACTTTCAAATTTGGTAAAATAAAAAATAATTATTCCTACAGTTGGAGCCAAAAGCCCAACAACAATTCCTATAACTAAGTGATTAAATTTTGTGTTTTCCATTTAAAATTTCCATTTGTTTAAATCTGATATAGATTTGTGAGCAGTTAAATCGAAATGAACCGGAACTATTGATACATAATTATTTGCCAATGCCCATTCATCTGTATCTTGTCCTTCATCATTGTTTACAAATTTGCCTGTAAGCCAATAATATTTTCTTCCATTTGGATCTAATCTTTCATCAAAATCTTCTTCCCATTTAGCATTTGCTTGCCTGCATATTCTTATCCCGTTTAAAAGTTCTTTATCTATTTTAGGGATATTTACATTTAGTAAAACGCCTTTTGGTAAATTTTCTTTTAAAATATTTTCAGCAACTTTAGTTGCAATTTCAGCTGCTAAAGTAAAATCAGCTTCGTAAGCAAAATCGCATAAGCTAAAACCTGCCGATGGAATGCCCTCAATACATCCTTCCATAGCTGCACTCATAGTGCCGCTATACAATACATTTATTGATGAATTACTTCCATGATTAATACCTGAAACCACTAAATCTGGTTTTCTATGCAATACTTTGTCAACAGCTAGTTTTACGCAATCGGCTGGAGTGCCACTGCATTGGTAGGAAGCAATATCGCCATATAAATCGGTTTTGGCCAAACGTAAAGGTTTGCTTATAGTTACTGCATGTCCCATGGCACTTTGAGGTGCATCGGGTGCAACTACTATCACTTCACCTAAATGTTTTACAGCATTTACCAACGCTTTAATTCCTGGTGCGGTTATACCATCATCGTTGGTTACAAGTATCAATGGCTTTGTCGACATTTTTATTCTGTTTATTGGTGGCGCAAAGTAAGATTATTGAGTTAATATTATGAGTATTTTTATACAAAAATGATTGATTTAACTAATAAAAAAATTATTATTTAAGTAGAATCTAATTATTTCTAATATCCTTTTTGTTAATTGAGAAATAGATTGGTATTATCGCATTATTAATTAAAACCATGAAAAAAATATTTTTATTTATCGCTTTACTTTTAAACGGATTTTTATTTGCTCAAAATTTAACTATTGAAGATGCTATTTTAAAAGGTAGAACAACTTTAGCTCCTCAACGATTAAGTCAACTTATGTTTAAACCCGATAACAAAACAATAAGTTATATTGGAAAATTAAATGGGAAAGAAGTATTAATTTATATAAATGTACCTGATTTAACTAAAGACACCATTTTAAAAGTGGAAGATTTGTATTTATCTTTTTATAGTGTAATGCCAGAAGAAACTAAGTTTGAAAGATTTCCTTTTTTTACTTGGTTCGATAATAATTCAATCATTTACACTTACAACAATTCAGTTTATTTATACGATTTTACAAATAAAAAAACTACAATAAAAGTAAGAGCCAGCGGCAATGCCGAAAATATTGATTACGATAAAAACTCAAACAGAATTGCATATACTATAGGCAGTCAATTGTTTGTTAGCGATAACACTTCTATAAATACATTGCTCGATTATGCTAAAAAAGGGAAAAAAGATGGAGTTGTTCAGTCTGATTTAATAACAAACGACAATGGTGCCGATTTTGATAACGGAAAAGGGGTACATAGAAGTGAATTTGGAATAACCAAAGGTACATTTTGGAGCCCAAAAGGAAATAAATTAGCTTATTATATGTTAAATGAAACCATGGTAACTAGTTATGGTTTAATGAAATTTGATACAAAACCATCGGGTTTAGAAAATATTAAATATCCTATGGCTGGTGCTAAAAGCCACGAAGCAAAAGTTTTTGTTTACGATTTTATTAAAAAACGCAATGTTGAAATAGAAACAGGTGAGCCTAAAGAACAATATTTAACAAATATAGCATGGAGTATAGATGAAGAGTTTTTATACATAGCAGTTGTAAACCGTGGGCAAAACGAAATGAAATTGAATATGTATGATGCACTTTCAGGTAAATTTATCAAAACATTGTTTACCGAAACTAATGCCAAATATGTAGAACCCGAAAAACCAATATTATTTGTTAAAAACAACGATAAACAATTTGTATGGCTAAGCGAAAGAAACGGTTTCAATAACTTTTATTTATATGAAAGAGGAGGAAAACTATTAAAGCAACTAACTAATTTAAAACAACACATTAGCGAATCGGTAGGCTTTGATGCAACTGGAGCTAATTTATTTTTTAATGCTTTTTCGGCAGATGGAATGAACAAATACTTGTATTCGGTAGAAATTAAAAGTGGTAAAATTACTCAACATAATAAATTAGAGGGCATACATGCTTCGATTGTAAGCGATGATGGTTTTTATATTTTAGATAGTTATAGTAATTTAAATACACCACGCCAAATAATATTAAACGATGTAAAAGGAAGAATTTATGGTTCGTTGGTAAATGCAGTTAACCCTTTGGTAAATTTTGCTACAACAGAAATTACACTTGGTAAAATTAAATCACCTGATGGGGTAACCGATTTAAATTACCGATTAATTAAACCTGCAAATTTTGATTCAACTAAAAAATATCCAACAATAGTTTATGTTTATGGAGGGCCTCATGCGCAAATGGTTACTAACAGTTGGTTAGGTGCTGCCGATTTATGGATGCTTTCGTTTGCACAACAAGGTTATGTAATTTTTACATTAGATAATAGAGGTTCACTAAACAGAGGATTAAATTTTGAAAATATTACTCATCGCCAATTGGGTAAATATGAAATGGAAGACCAACTTGCTGGTGTTAAATTTTTAAAACAACAAAACTATGTTGATTCAAATAAATTAGGTGTTTATGGTTGGAGTTTTGGTGGCTTTATGACCACTAGTTTAATGACCCGAACGCCTGATGTATTTAAAGTGGGTGTTGCTGGTGGACCAGTAATTGATTGGAGTTTGTACGAAATAATGTATACCGAAAGATATATGGATACTCCGCAAGAAAACCCTGATGGATACAAAGAAAACAACTTAATTAATTATGCTAAAAACTTAAAAGGCAAACTACTTTTAATACATGGAACTAACGATAATGTAGTTTTATGGAACCATACTTTAAATTATATTAAACAATGTGTTGATGATGGTATTTTAATTGATTATGCCGTATATCCAACCCACGAACACAATGTTTTAGGCAAAGACAGAGTGCATTTATTCAAAAAAATAAATCAATACTTTAACGATTATTTAAAATAAGAAATATATCTAAACTTGGTCCTGGATTCTTTTAATTATTAGTTGACTTATTCTTTTATTTACTTCAGTTTTATTTTCCAAATAAAATGTAAACTCCATTTTGCTAAATAAACCAATGGTTAAACCTAATAATTGGTTTTTAAGAACAAGGTTTTTCTGAAAGTTTTTTTTAATAAATAGTTCTTTATCTTTTTCTTTTACAGGTATTTCGTTTTTATTAATATGGTTTAAAACCAAATCTAATATTAACTCATTCTGAAACTTTAAAATGGGGCGCAATGTTTGGTTTTGAAAATTTTCAATATCCAAACTTTGTTTATCTAAATCAATAGTAATAGCTGGTCTAAGTAGTAATAGTTGGTTATCTCTCATTTTTTATATAAAAAAAAGAGGTTGTCTCAAAAGGACTACCTCTTTGTATTATGTCACATTGAGCGTAGTCGAAATGTTTTGAAAACGTAATTATTAAGTTCTCGACTTCGCTCGAACTGACGAGCACTTTAGGGCATTTGAGTCAGGCTCTTTTTAAATTCTTTATTTCTTTTTAGTAGTATATTTTGTTCCCTTTCCAAGGAAAAAGTTAAAAGTATCGCTTCGTAAACCTAGCCTTAAAGTTTCGCAAGGTATTACATCGTTTGGAGCAATATTTCCCAAACTTACATTAGCACCAACTAACTTTATAAAATAAGTTTGTTGGGCTTTTTGAGGAGCTTCCCAAATAATTTTTTCAGAAGGTATTTTGGTTAATATTTCTTGAACCAATCCTTCTCTTACTTCGCCACTGCTTCTATATACTCCCACGTTTCCAGCTTCCCTGGCTTCAGCTATTACTTTCCATGCACCAGCTTCTATTTCTGTTTCCATTAGCTGAATCCATTGGTAAGGAGGAATAATTTTTTCAATGTCTTTACTTCCTACTTCGCTTAAAACGGTAACGTATTTACTCAATTTCTGAATATAATCTAGCTTTATGTCATGAGGTAACTCTATTGATCCGTCTGATATCTCGGCATGAGTTAATTTAAATTTTTCAATTCCTTTTAAATAATCATCAAATTGGTTTCTTACTAAAAAAGCTTCAAATAAGGTACCTCCAAAATATACTATGATATTATTTTTTTGGTAAAGTTTTATCTTTTCGTCCAAGTTTGGTGTTACAAAAGCAGTTCCAAAACCTAATTTAATAATATCTATTAAGCCTCCCGAAACTGAAATCAAATCTTCAGCTTCTCTAAAACTCAATCCCTTGTCCATTACCATTGTTAATCCCATTTCGCGAGGTTTTAAACTGCGTTCAGGAATCATTTTCAACTTAAAGTTATTCATTTATTTTAAACAATTGTGGTGCGATATTAGTATTTTATGTTAGTTTAAAGTTTAATTTTTATAAAAGTCATTAATTTAACTGACGTTAGTGTATATGGCTTTTATTTCATCAGCATATTTAGTTTCAACTACTTTGCGTTTAATTTTCTGCGTAGGAGTCATTTCGCCATCTTCTAAAGTAAATGGTTTTCTTTTTAAAGAGTAGTTCTTTACCCTTTCAAACTTCCCTAAATTAACTTCTAGTTTTTTCAAGTCTTCATCCATCCAATCAATTATTTCTTTGTCTTTAATAAAAACATCTAAACTATCAAAAAACTCTTCTTTAAGATTAAAGTTTTCTTTTAATTCTTCTTTGCTTGGTACAATTAAGGCTGTTAAGTATTCTTGTCCATCGCCAATTAAAAATATTTGTTCTATTTTATTCGATTTCATGTAAACATTTTCAATAGGAGTAGGGTATATATTTTTGCCAAATGAATTTACAATTAAATTTTTAATTCTATCAGTTATTTTCAAATATCCTTTTTCAAATTTTCCTACATCACCTGTATGCAACCAACCTTCACTGTCAATTGCTTTTGCAGTTTCTTCAGGTAAATTCCAATAACCTTTAATTACATTTAATCCTCTTACTAAAATTTCGCCTTCTTCACATTCAAAATTTGGATTATACGAATCGTAAGTTTGTAAAGTAATTATTTCTTTGGTTTCTATATTTTGTAATGCTACTTCATTTGCTTGGCCTATTCTTCCTACAGTTCCCCAAATTTGTCGGTGTACCTCGTTTGCACATACAAAAGGCGATGTTTCTGTTAATCCATAACCTTCAATAACTAATATATCCAAATTTGCAAAAAACTCACCCACATGTTTGGGTAAAGCACCACCTCCGCTAACCATTACACTCATTTTACCACCTAAACGCGCTTTTATTTTACTGTAAACTAATTTTTCGGCCAGTGCCAATTGTATATTTAAGAACAAACCATTGGGTAAATTATTTTCCTTATTTATTCTTCTTGTTTCACCAATTTTTAAAGCCCAATTAAATATTTTTAATTTAAAACCACCTTGAGCAGTTGCACTTTTTCTTACCCGTTCCTCAATTCTTTCTAAAAGTCGAGGTACAGTTAATATTGCTCTTGGCTGAACTTCTTGTATGTTAGCAGTTAACGATTCTAAACTTTGTGCAAATGCAACTTTAAAACCTTTATAGGTACTATAATAATAAGTACAAGTTCTTTCATAAACATGGCACAATGGTAAAAAAGAAAGGAAAGTATAATCTCTGGTAACTAAAGGCAATAACATATCTGCCATTACTATATTACTCATAAAATTATTATGCGATAGCATTGCACCTTTTGGCTTTCCAGTTGTACCTGATGTATAAAGCAAACACGATAAATCATCGTAAGTAACTTTTTCTAATTCCTGTTCAATTAAATCTTTTGTATTACTGTATAATTTATTTCCTTCTTCTACTAATTTATTGTACGAAATAATTCCTTCGCCTTCAGTATCAAAAGCTGTTATAATAAATTTTAATGTTGGACAATTTACTTTTACTTTTTTTAATCGTTTTAATAAAAATGGAGTTCCTACTAAAATAACTTGAGAGCCAGAATCATTTATAATATGCTCAATATCCGCTTCTGACGAAGTAGGGTAAATAGATACATTTACTAAACCTAACTGCATTAAACCTTGATCAAAGCAAATGTATTCAGGACAATTTTCTATTAACAATGCTGCTCTATCACCTTTTCTTAACCCTGCATTATATAAATAAGCTGAAATTGCATTTAATTGATAAAATATTTGTTCGTATGTTATGTCTTCGTACCTGTCTCTTTTTTTTACTTGTAAATAAGTATCGGATGGTTTATTAATATTATTTGCAGTGTTTCTTAAAAAATAATGTAATGATTTAAAATTTTTGTATTGGTTTGTAATTATTTCGAACATAGTTTGTATTTTTATAATGCGAATAAAATGCATTTTTTTTAAATCGCAATTGCGAAATTTAATAAACTTTAAATTGTTTTTTATTGATTATTACTAAAAATGAAAATATTTTAGCAGTCTTTAATTATTTTCTTTAAACTTTGGCTTAATATTTGTTTTTAAAAGTTTTGTAAAAAATTAATTTTCATTTTATCGTTTTATTATATTTATAAATAATCAAAAGGTTAGTTAATTTGTTAATTTTGTTATTGTATTCAATTAAATATATAAAATTTATGAAAGTTAAATTAATATTATTTGTGTTATCCTTAATTGTTATTAATTCTTGTTCAATTACTAAAGAACAAGGCAAAGCAGCAGATGATTTGTATTTTTCAACTAAAGATAAATCGAGTTACGGATCTGATAAAATAATTCCAATTGATATTGAAAAAATTAAAAAAGATTTTCCTTCACAAGTAGATCCCAATAAGCCGTCAGGTTATTATTCTGAGGGTACTCAAAATCAAAATGCAGTTGTTGGTTATCCTATTTATAAAGAAATTCAAGATTCGTTATATGCTATTAATCCTCAACTTTCTGGTTATTATCAACCCTACCCAATGCCACCTTTTAGCCTTAGAGATCAATATTTACAAGCTAAAATGGAAAGACGCCAAGCAAGGCGATTAGCAAGAATTAACAATAGAAATAATTTCAATAATTTTGGCTTTAATTCTGGCTGGAATAATGGATGTATCAATGGCTGGAATAATAACGGTTGGAACAATGGTTGGAATAATGGTTTTTGTGGATTTAATTCGTTTAATATTTGGAATGGATTCAACAATTGGGGACCGCAATTTAATATTGGTTGGAACAACTGGAATGGATGGAATACAGGATTAGGATTTGGTTTTAATAATTGGGGTTGGAACAATTTTTACAATCCTTGGGGCTTTTACAATCAAAATTTATATGGTTATAATCCTTGGGGTTATTACAATTATTATCCTAATTATGGAGGTGGAAATGGAGAAATAAGAAATACTAATCCTGGTCAATCTAAACCTCGCCAAGTAATTGGCACCAATTTACCAGCTACAAATGGCGGTACAATTGACAATCCAAATCCTAATCCATTAAAATATACACAATCCCGAAGCAGTAACGATGCAAATATTGATCCTGCTATTCAAATTCCAAATCAAAGTAGAGCCAATGGAAATGGAGGTGTATTAATACCTACTCCTTCTGGTGTTCAGTATATATTGCCAAGCAGAGATAATAATGCACCTAAAAGTTATGAAACTTTTGAAAAATCGGTTGAGGTAGAAAAACAACAAGTAGAAATTCAAAAGGCAAATCCACAAATTTTTTATCAAAAACCTGTTGAACCAACTGTAGTTACTCCTAGTCCAAGTAGGTCAAATACTCCTGCTCCAACTAACCCACAACCTCAATATGTTCCGCCTAGCTATCAACAGCCAGCTAATAACCAACCAGTTTATACTCCTTCTCGATCTAACAATGGTGGCAGTTCAGGCGGAGGAGGATCAAATAGTGGCAGCAGAGGTTCAAGTGGAGGAAGCAGTGGAGGTGGAAGTAATAGTGGTGGAGGTTCTAGACCAAGATAAACTTTAAACTTTTAATTTTATTAATATGAAAAAAATTGTTTTGGCTACTTTTAGTGTATGCCTTTCATTTTACACTTATGCTCAAAATGAGCAAGATGTTTTACGTTATTCGCAAAATAAAATATTTGGCTCAGCACGTGTTTTAGGAGCTGGTGGTGCATTTGGTGCATTGGGTGCCGATTTAAGCTCTATAGCAATTAACCCAGCTGGAATTGCGCTATACAGGCGAAGTGAAACTGCAGGAAGTTTGGCTATTTCAGCTTATTTTAATGATAATAGATATATAGAAAGTACTACTTTTGAATCAAAAACGGCTTTGAATATACCTCAAATAGGTTTTGTTTTTAATAAAATGCAACAAGGCTTTAAAGGCGATGAAACAGAAGGTTTGGTCAGCTACTCTTTTGCTTTTGGTATAAATAGATTAAACGATTTTAACCAAAATAATATTTTTACTGGGGTAAACACTAAATCGAGTATTGCAGATTATTTTGCTGAATTAGCAAATGGTAAAACTTTTCCGGGCTCAAACCCATATAGTTTTTACAATAACAATATTCCGGGTATGGCTTGGAATACTTATTTAATCGATTCTGCAGCACCATTAAAATATGCTTCTACATTTGAAAGTAAAAACGATACCAATTTTTCGATACAACAATCGGGCATAGCTAAAGTTATTGGAAACATTAACGAATACAATTTTTCAAGTGGTTTAAATGTTTCTAATATGTTTTATTTTGGAGCATCTTTATTAATTCAAAATGTAAATTATGAATCAAATTCTGAATTTAAAGAAAGTGTTCTAACAAGCAGTAGGTCAAATAATTTATATCAAGGCAGTAATTTTACTTCAATTCTTAAAACATCTGGAAGTGGAATAGGAGGCAGGTTTGGTTTTATATTTAAACCATTTTATTATTTTAGATGTGGAGTAAGTTATACAACTGCCGTTAGGTTAAATTTAAAAGATGAATACAGTTATGGATTAAATTCGCAAATTAAAGGGATTAACACTTATGTATTTAGCGAAAATGAAAGAACAGATAGTTGGGAATATGATATTGTTACACCAAGTAAATTAACATTAAGCACCTCTTTTATATTTAAAAAATTAGGTTTTATTTCAATAGATTGGGATCAAGTTGATTATAGTTCTGCTAGAATTACTTCTCAAAAAGAGTTATTTATTAATGCAAACAAAAATGTGAGTGAATTATATAAAAAAGCCTACAATTTAAGAATAGGATCTGAGTTAAAGTATAAAGACACCCGTTTTAGGTTAGGATATGCAAATTATGGAAGTCCTTTTAAAGATAATTCATTAGGAGTTTCTTTAGATAATCCAACCCAAACTTTAACAGGTGGTTTAGGTTTTATTTTCCCAACAATTGATAATTATGGTACTGATTTTTTTATAGATGGTGCTTTGGCTTATTCTTGGGTTAAAAACTATAATACACCCTATCAATTAGAAAATAAAGGCAAAACTAGTTATACTGTCGAAAATAACTTTTCAATGATAAATGTTATAATAACAGCAGGTTTAAGATTTTAAACTTAAAAATATTTATAAAAATACTTTATAACCAATTACTAATTGTATTTTCTATAGTTTTAAGTATCTTGTTTTTATAAACAAAATACTTAATTTATTTCTTCTATTGGCTTTATAGCCTTATTTTGCGCCTTTAAAATTAAAAACATTGACATTAATAAAATCTATTTCAGGAATAAGGGGGACAATTGGGGGACAAATAGGTAACGCATTAACACCTATTGATGTAGTTAAGTTTACTGCTGCTTTTGGTAGCATGATAAAACAAGACTCAATCGAATGTAAAATTGTAGTTGGACGAGATGCTAGAATTAGTGGCGATATGGTTAATAGACTTGTATGTGCAACTTTATGTGGTTTAGGAATTGATGTAATCGATTTAGGATTAAGTACTACACCAACAGTAGAAATGGCTGTTGTAATGGAAAAGGCAAATGGAGGTATAATTTTAACGGCAAGCCACAATCCAAAACAATGGAATGCTTTAAAATTATTAAATAGCAAAGGCGAATTTATTTCTGATGAGTTAGGTAAACAAATGCTTGCTGTTGCTGAAGCAGGAAATATGGAGTTTGCCGAAGTAGATAAGTTAGGTAAGATTACAGAGAAAAAAGATTATATTCAAAAACACATTGATGAAATTTTAAAGTTAGATTTAGTTGACATTGAGGCAATAAAATCCAAAAAATTTAAAATTGTTGTTGATGCTGTAAATTCAACCGGAGGCATTGCCATTCCAATGCTTTTAAAAGCCTTAGGAGTTGACGATGTGATTGAAATATTCTGTACTCCCGATGGAAAATTTCCTCATAATCCAGAACCAATTCCCGAAAATTTAACTGCAATTTCAAATGAAGTTGTGCGTAATAATGCTGATTTAGGAATTGTTGTTGATCCAGATGTAGATAGATTGGCTTTAGTAAATGAAGATGGAACCATGTTTGGCGAAGAATACACTTTGGTTGCTGTAGCAGATTATATTCTTAGTAATGTTACAAACGAAAGTTTGAAAAAAAATGGATTTGTTAAAAACACAGTTTCTAATTTATCGTCAACCAGGGCTTTAAAAGATATAACAGATAAATACAAAGGAAAATATAATGCTAGTGCAGTTGGTGAGGTAAATGTAGTAACATTAATGAAAGAAACCAAAGCTGTAATTGGTGGTGAAGGCAATGGAGGAATAATTTTTCCAGAATTACATTATGGCAGAGATGCAATGGTAGGTATTGCATTGTTTTTAACACATTTGGCTAAAAGCGATAAATTGTGTTCCATTTTACGTTCTTCTTATCCTGATTATACCATTGCAAAAAAGAAAATTGATTTGGATGTAAATATCAATATTGATGAACTTTTAAATGGCATTAAAGAAAAATATAAGAAACAACCTATCAATACAATTGATGGTGTAAAAATAGAATTTGATAACGAGTGGGTTCATTTACGCAGAAGTAACACTGAAGCTATTATTAGAATATATGCTGAAAGTAAAAGTGAAGCAACAGCCAACCATTTAGCTGAAAAAATTATAATGGATATGAAACTAATTATTAACGGACAGTAAAGGCTACTGGCTTCTGGCAGCTAGCTACTTGCAAAATAATAAACCTTTTAAAATAATTCTGTTTGCCAGCTGCCAGAAGCTAGTAGCCAGAAGCAAAAAAATAAAAAAATGCAGTGTGGAATTGTAGGCTTACCAAATGTAGGCAAATCAACTTTATTTAATTGTTTGAGCAATGCAAAAGCGCAAGCAGCAAATTTCCCTTTTTGTACCATTGAACCTAATGTGGGTGTGATAACTGTACCCGATGAACGTTTAAATGTATTAGAAAGTTTAGTAAAACCCAATAAAGTAGTTCCTACCAATATAGAAATTGTAGACATTGCTGGATTAGTAAAAGGAGCTAGCAAAGGAGAAGGTTTAGGAAACCAATTTTTAGCAAATATTCGTCAAACTGATGCAATTATTCACGTATTGCGTTGTTTTGAAGATGACAATATTATTCACGTTGATGGTTCAGTTAACCCATTACGCGATAAAGATATTATTGATACTGAATTACAGTTGAAAGATTTAGATTCAATAGAAAAAAAATTACAAAAAGTAAGCAGAGCAGCCAAAACAGGCGATAAAGATATGATAAAGGTGGAAACTACTTTGTTAAAATACAAAGCCCACCTCGATGATGGAAAGTCAGTTAGAACTTTAGAAGTTACCGAAAACGAAAAAGAACATGTTGAAGATTTGTGTTTACTTACCGCAAAACCTGTAATGTATGTTTGTAACGTGGATGAAAATTCGGTTGTGAATGGAAATAAATTTGTTGACATGGTTAAAGATGCAGTAAAAAACGAAAACGCTGAAGTTTTAATTATTAGTGCTGCTATTGAAAGTGAAATTTCAGGATTAGATAGCTACGAAGATAGAATTGCTTTTTTAAACGATTTGGGATTATCAGAAAGTGGTGTTGCAAAATTAATTAGGGCTTCTTACAAATTACTTAATTTAATTACTTATTTCACTGCTGGAGTTCAGGAAGTTAGGGCATGGACAATTGATAAAGGATTTAAAGCACCACAAGCAGCAGGTGTCATTCATACCGATTTTGAAAGAGGCTTTATAAAAGCAGATGTTATTGCTTATGAGGATTTTAAAAAATATGGTTCCGAATCGGCATGTAAAGAAGTTGGTGCATTAAGAATGGAAGGAAAAGAATACTTAGTAAATGATGGTGATGTTATGCACTTTAAATTTAATGTATAATATTTATTTTATTGCTAAACATTTTTTATAAATTTAAAATTGAATTTATTTTGATTTCTAATTAATTTTTTCTCGAATTTCTCAAGTTTTTCTTCTTTAATTACACTTTTAAGGAAAAAAAATAATTGTTTGTTTTTTGTAATTTATTAAACCATTGCAACCATTGTAAAGCCTTATATTACATACAATAAACAGTAATTAATAAATAATTTAAAACCAACTATTTTATAAAATAAATACTAAATAATATAACTACGGTGTTAAATTTTTGTAAACACTGTGTGTTTATTCAACTAAAATAATTTTATTCGCAAGTAATTAATCTAAATAAACAAAAAAAAATGAACCAAAAAGTATCAAAAAAAGAAGAAAGTAAAGCGAGCGGAATTTTTGCTTCGCTAGCCATTCCAATGTTAGTTGGAGTAGGAATTTTATTATGGATGTTTGTATTAGGTAATCCTAGCAACTTTGCAGATGGAGCAACTCGACACCATCCTGTTAAAGATGGCATAGGCTCGGTTTTAGGACTAATATATTTAGGAGGATTTATTGTACCAATTTTATTATCGTTGGTTTTAATGAGTATTACTTTCTCAATTGAGCGTTTTTTAACAATTGCAAAAGCTTCTGGTAAAAAATCTGCTGAATCATTTGTACGAAAAGTAAAAGTTAACTTAGCAGCAGGAAATGTTGATGAAGCAATAAAAGAATGTGATGCTCAACAAGGTTCGGTTGCTAATGTAATAAAAGCAGCATTGCATAAATACAAAGAAATGCAAGGCGAAAGCACCATGGATAGAGATCAAAAAGTATTAGCAATTCAAAAAGAAATTGAAGAAGCTACATCTTTAGAGTTACCAATGTTAGAAAAAAACTTAGTAATTATTGCTACAATGGCCTCGGTTTCTACTTTGGTTGCATTATTAGGAACAGTATTAGGTATGATCAAGGCGTTCTCGGCATTAGGTAACGCTGGTGCTCCTGATTCAACTGCCTTAGCTACGGGTATTTCTGAAGCACTTATCAATACAGCATTAGGAATTGGTAATTCAGCAGTTGCAATTATTATGTATAATGTTTTTACAACTAAAATTGATAAAATTACTTATACAATTGACGAAGCTGGTTTTAGCATTGTTCAAAACTTTGCTTCATCGCACAAGCGTTAGTTTTATTGCAATTTTTTATTGCAAATTTTAATTTAATAATTTAAAAAAAATAAAACAGACAAATGGCTAAAGTAAAAGTACCTCGTAAAAGCACATCGGTTGATATGACCGCAATGACTGACGTTGCGTTCCTATTGTTAACATTTTTTATGTTAGCTACTCAGTTTAAACCCGATGAACCAGTTCAGGTGTTAACGCCATCATCTGTTGCCGAAATTCCACTTCCAGACGTTGATGTAATGCTAATTACAATTAGCAACGACAATAGAGTATTCTTTGATTTACAAGGTGAACATTACAAAAAAACTTTACTTGAAAAAATGAGTAAAAAATTTAATGTAACATTTACCGATGATGAAAAGAAAAAATTTTCAGATATGAGTAGTTTTGGTTTGCCATTTGCGCAACTAAAACAATACATAAACTTGAGTTCTGAAAAAAGAAAAGAGTTACAATCAACAGGAATTCCATACGATTCGTTAAATAATGAATTGAGTGAATGGGTTTGGCAAAGTCGTTTAACTAATAATGGCGTTCGCGTTGCTATTAAAGGCGATAGAGATGTGAGTTATCCCGCAATAAAACAAGTAATTAATACGCTACAACAAAGAGATGTAAATAGATTTAATTTTATTACATCTATGGAAGGCGCTCAATAATATTAAAGAAAGGAATTAAAAAATGGCAGAAATAGAAGGTGGAGGAGGCGGTAATAAAAAAGGTGGGAAACCACATGGTAAAAAACTTTCAACTAGAGTAGATTTTACTCCAATGGTTGATTTAGGTTTTTTACTCATTACCTTTTTTATGTTAACAACCTCCCTTAACAAGCCCAAAACAATGGAGTTGAACATGCCTGTAAAAGGGGATGAAATAGATAAAACTGCTGTTAAAGTATCGCAAACTGTTACGGTACTTTTAACAGGTAACAATCAAATACTGTATTATTTTAGTGATCCTGTAACGCTAGATCCTATGACACCACAAATTACTGATTACAGTGCTGGAGGAATTAGACCAATGCTATTGCGCGAAAACAGAAAACGTGTACCTAAGATAGATTCTATTCAGGTTTATAAAGATTTGTTTAGAATAAGCAAAATCAGTGAATCTGATATGAAAGCCAATATATCTCGTTTAAAAGCTGATCCAGAAGGTTTAATTGTAATTATTAAAGCCGATGATAATGCAAAGTTCAACAATGTAGTAGACATACTAGATGAAATGTTAATTTGTAATATTGGTCGTTATGCTATAGTAGATATTTCGGAACCTGAAAAGGAATTAATAAAAAATTCTGCAACGCTTTTAGAAGCAGCAACAAAAAATAAATAATTTTAATTATGGCAGAAACAAGTATTTTTGATAACAGTTGGGTAGATATGGTTTTTGAAGGCCGTAACCAACAATATGGCGCTTTTGTTCTACGTAAAAAAAGTAGCAACTATACCTTAAAAGGAATAATTTTTTCAATTATTGGTTTTTCTTTAGCCATTGCAGCTCCTGTAATAGTAAATTATTTAAAATCGCAAATACCTAAAGAAAACATTATAGTAGAAGCTGAAGTAACTAAGCTAGATGCACCTCCACCAATCGATGAAAGTGCACCACCACCACCACCTCCACCACCACCACCACCGGTAAAGAGTACTATTAAATTTACTCCACCCGAAATTAAAAAGGATGAAGATGTAGCTGAACCACCTCCAACGCAAGACGAAGCAGCAAAAGTGGATGTAGGAGCTCAAACAGTTATTGGAGATCCGGATGCTAAAGAAGTATTAGTGGAAGAAACTGGAAACGGAAATGATGGTGAAATATTAATTGAAGCCGAAATTAATCCTGAATATCCAGGAGGAGAAGAAAAAATGCAAGAATATTTATCTTCAGCAGTGGAGTATCCACCAATGGCGAAGGAAAATAATATAGAAGGTAGAGTTGTACTTCGTTTTGCTGTTATGGCTGATGGGAAAATTGATAATATTCAAATTTTAAATAAACCTGCTTTAGGATGGGGTTGCGAAGCTGCAGTAGAAAAAGCTGTTAAAAGTATGCCAAGATGGAGTCCTGGAAAACAACAAGGACGACCAGTTGCGGTTTATTTTACATTACCTTTTCAATTTAAGTTAGACCAATAATTTACAATTTATTAATTATAAATGAGCTTGTTAAACTATTAGTTTAGCGAGCTTATTTTTTTTATAAATATTTATATAATGAGTTTAGAAGAAATTAGGAATAAAAGAGAAAATAAAGTAGGAAACATAGTTAGTTATTTTGGGGCCATTATGGGTTTATTTTACCTGGTTTTGGGTATCTCTATTTTGTTAAATAAAATTCCATTATTTGTAAATGAAATAGTAAAAATAACTTTAGGCATTGCAATGGTTTTATATGGTATTTTTAGGCTTTATAGAATTATAAAAAAAAGAAACCAAGAATAAAATTAATATTTAATTTATGATAAGAAATCCAAAACCTATTCATATAGCATTAATGGTTTCAAGTATACTTGCAATTGTTGTTTCTTTGGTAATGTATTTAATTTTAGATTCAAACTTAATTAAAGTAATAGTTATTTTTACTTTAACTTCTGGCTTGTCTTTTTTTCTGTTTTTTTATACCATTGAGTTTTTTATTTATAGAAAAATAAAGCTTATTTATAAAACAATTCATAGTTTAAAAACCCAAAAATACGATGCTGTTTTAGAAAATTTTGCTTGGGATAAAGATCCAATTTTTGAAATGAGTAAGGAAGTAATTAATTGGGCACGTGATAAAAAAATAGAAATTGAACAATTAAAAAAAGTAGCTGATTTTAGAAAAGAATTTTTAGGAAATGTAAGTCACGAATTAAAAACACCTATTTTTAGTATTCAAGGTTATTTACATACATTGTTAGATGGGGCAATGGATGACATAGAAGTAAATAAAAAATTTTTAATTAAAGCGGCAAAAAGTACTGATAGATTAAGCGATTTAGTAGCCGATTTACTAGAAATTTCGAATTTAGAAAGCGGAGAGTTGCGAATGAATATTGATAAATTTGATATTACTTCATTAACCAAAGATGTGTATGAACAATTTGAAGTAAAAGCAAAACAAAAAGGAATTGATTTATTAATAAAAGAAGGTTGCAATAAACCATTTTTTGTATTGGCCGACAAATATAGAATTAGAACTGTTTTAGTAAATTTAATTGGTAATTCGTTGAAGTATGGGAAATTAAATGGCATAACTTCTGCTGCCTATTACATTATGGGCGATAATATTTTAATTGAAATAGCCGATACCGGTGAAGGAATTAGTCAAGAATTTTTACCACGAATTTTTGAAAGATTTTATAGGGTTGATAAAAGTAGAACAAGAAACGATGATACTGGTGGAACTGGACTTGGTTTAGCCATTGTAAAACATATTATAGAAGCGCACCACCAAACTATTAATGTACGCAGTACTTTACAGCAAGGAACAACCTTTAGTTTTACTTTAAAAGCATCTGCTGTGTAACTAACACTTCATTTATTCATGTTTTTTTATTTATTAAATTTAAAATAATTATAATTGCAAATATGAGTAACGAAATACCAAACGATCCAAACCAAATAAATATTGAATTAAGTGAAGAAATGGCTGAAGGCATTTATGCTAATTTAGCAATAATTACTCACAGCAATAGTGAATTTGTTTTAGACTTTATTAGAATTATGCCAGGAGTTCCAAAGGCAAAAGTAAAATCGCGCATTGTTTTAACACCTGAACATGCCAAAAGATTATTGTTAGCTTTAAACGACAATATAAGCAAATATGAAGAACAAGTTGGAGCCATTAATTTACCCGATGCAATGCCACCTTTTCCAATGAATTTTGGCGGACCTACAGGTCAAGCATAACAAGATTTTTGAATTTGAGTTATGAATTATTTTTTTTATAATAGGTTGGTTTAACTATCTATTGAATGGAAATAATTGAAGAGTAAAATACCGCGAAATTAAAATATCAGACATTAGTTACTAGACTCCAAGAGTAAAAAGCTAAATTCATTTTTATGAAAGAATAGTTTTAACAATGAGAAAAATAATATTTACAATAATTCTCCTTTTTGTAATTCAAAAATTGACTTTTGGACAGCAGGAAGTAAAAACAAATGATGGAAAAACTGTTTTATTGTTTGAAGACGGCACTTGGTTATATGCTGATAGCATTCCCTTGTATAGCATTAAGTCAATAAATATAACAAATTTAGAACTCCCCAAAACTAAATCCAAAGATAAAATCATTACACATACAGGATATTCGCTTTTATACAACGAAACACACGAACAAGCAAATTGGGTGGCCTACGAACTTACTAAAGAAGAAACAAATAAACTTTTTGAACGAACTGATAAATTCATATCAGACCCAAAAGTGAAAACAGAAACTGCCACCGACAAAGATTATCAAGGCTCAGGTTACGACAGAGGACACTTGGCACCTGCCTCTGATATGGGTTGGTCATCTACCACAATGGCTGAATCTTTTTATTATAGTAATATGAGTCCGCAGACACCAAGTTTTAACAGAGGTGTTTGGAAAAAATTAGAGGAGTTAGTTCGTACTTGGGCAATAGAAAACAATGCTGTTTACGTTGTTACTGGACCGGTATTAATAAATGGTCTTCAAACAATTGGACCAAATAAAGTTTCAGTTCCAAATTACTATTACAAGGTAGTTTTAGATTACAGCGAACCAAACATAAAAGGCATTGGCTTTATTCTTCCAAATATTGGGTCTAAGGAACAACTTCAATATTATGCTGTAACAATTGACAGTGTTGAAAAAATAACAGGAATTGACTTCTTCCCATTACTTCAAGATGAACAAGAGGAATTAATTGAAAAAAACCTGTGTATTAAATGTTGGTCTTGGAAGAATACCAAAACAATGGGTGAAAAGAATGAAAACAAAGCAACGGAATCCGTTCAATGTAATGGAATAACAAAAGCTGGAGAGAGATGTAAAAACAAAACATTAAATATGAGTGGATATTGTTATCATCACGAAGGGCAAATTAAAAGTAACAATTCGAATAGCAACACCGAAGAAATTAAAGTATATTCAAATGAACCTACAAAAACTAGTTCAACATCAGTTCAATGCTCTGGAACTACTAAATCTGGCAACCGATGCAAAAGAATGACTACTAGCTCAAGTGGAAGGTGTTACCAACATTAGACAAAAATATGATTGAATTAAATAATACTGAAAACAGGTTTAGAGTTTTAAATATAATCGTTATCATACTTTCAATATATGTTTTAAAAGCATTAATTGCCGGCTCTGTGAAAGAAAATTCTATTCCATTAAATTATATTGAAAATACAATTTTTGCATTTTTCTTTTTTGCATTTTCCATTCGATTCTTCAAAGCAAAAAACAAATTGAAATTTATAAGTTGGAGTTGGATTGACCTGCTTTCAAGTATTGCAATGATTGGTTTTCAGCTTGCAGACAGGCTTTTAAAACTTATAACACTACTTAGGTTTATTAGCGCATTTCGTTCAACAAAACACTTTGTAAATCAAATTTTTAATAATGATTAATTTAAAATATGAAAGTTAAAACTACTCCAATAGAAGGACTTTTAGTTATAGAACCTCAAGTATTTAATGACGCTAGAGGTTATTTTTACGAGAGTTACAACAAACAAAAATTTGCTGAAGCAGGAATTGATTATGAATTTATTCAAGACAATCAAAGCCTTTCGCAAAAAGGAATTATTCGAGGATTGCATTTTCAAGCACCACCATATGAGCAAGGTAAATTGGTGAGAGTTATACAAGGTGCTGTAAAAGATGTAGTGGTTGATATTAGAAAAAATTCGCCCACCTTTGGACAACATTTTTCTATAGTATTAACTGCACAAAATAAAACCATGTTTTTTATTCCTCCCGGTTTTGCCCATGGTTTTGAAACATTAGAAGAGAATACTATTTTTTTATATAAATGTACCAATGTTTATAACAAAGAAAGCGAAGGAGGATTGCTTTGGAACGATCCATTTTTAAATATAAATTGGCAAAACAATGATCCTTTAATAAGCGATAAAGATAAAATATTACCCACTTTCGAAAATTTAATAAGCCCTTTTTAAATGGAAAATATAGATGAAGAAGTTATTGATTTAATTGGAAAAATTAAAGAAAAATATAACACACAAGGTCAAAATTTTAAAAGTTATTTAGAAGGATTATTGTACCAAGATTATACCAACTACTGGGATTACATTGCGGTTGATAGTCTTTTAACGCTTCAAAAACCTAAAACTTTAATTCCTGATGAAGTAATTTTTATAATTTACCATCAAATTACAGAATTGTATTTTAAATTGGCATTGCACGAATTTGAACAAATAAGCGCAAAAGCTAAAAATATGGATGTGAAATTTTTTACCGATAGAGTTAAAAGAATAAATGCCTATTTTAATAACCTAACACATAGTTTTGATATTATGGTAGATGGCATGGAGCCTGAACAATTTTTAAAGTTTAGAATGAGTTTGCTTCCTGCCAGTGGTTTTCAAAGTGCACAGTATAGAAAAATAGAAATGTTTGCCACCAGTTTTGACAGATTGGTTGATAAAAACAAACGAGAGGAGCTTAAAGATAAATCAATTGAAGAACAATTTAAGTTTATATATTGGCAAGCTGGAGCAACCGAAGCTGAAACTGGAAAGAAAACACTTACGCTTACCAAATTTGAACAAAAATATGGAGATGAGTTTTTAAGAATTGCTAATCAAAACGTTGATTTAAATTTATGGGCTATTTACAGTTCTTTGAGCGAGGTAGATAAACAAAACCAAAATTTAATTGACGAACTTAAAAAACTTGATTTAAATGTAAATGTAAATTGGCCTTTAATGCATTATAAGTCAGCGGTTAAATATTTACAAAAACCCAAAGAAGAGGTAGCTGCAACTGGTGGTACTAATTGGCAAAAATATTTACCTCCACGTTTCCAATTACGAATTTTTTATCCAGATTTATTTACACAAGAAGAACTAGCAAATTGGGGTAAATTTTAAAGAAAATTAAATAGGTTTATTTTGTTTAAAACTCATTTTTACCTTTATTTGAGAAAAATATCAATAAAACATATGAAAAAAATACTTGCAATTTTATTAGTTTTTTCGTTATTAGTTGGTTGTACTAATGATGTTCCTGCAAATAAACAAGAAGAAAAAACAATTGACAGTTTAGTTGATAATGAACAAGCTGCCAGCGACTCTATGATGAAAGCCATTCAGGCTGAAATTGGTTCTGATACTTTGCCTGATGAAGGTGCTGAATAAAAATATTAATTTTTACAGTTGGTGTTAGAAAATAAAGATATAGAACTAAGTATTGTTATGCCTTGCTTAAACGAAGCTGAAACGTTAGCAATTTGTATTACCAAAGCCAATAACTGGCTTAAAAACAATAACGTAAGTGGCGAAGTTGTTATTGGCGATAATGGAAGTACTGATGGCAGCCAAGAAATTGCAACTAATTTGGGTGCAAGGGTAATTAATATTCCCACCAAAGGATATGGCAGCGCATTAATGGGCGCTATAGAAGCCAGTTATGGCAAATATGTAATAATGGGCGACAGTGACGATAGTTACGATTTTGGAAACCTTACTTTGTTTGTAAATGAACTAAGAAATGGTTACGATTTGGTAATGGGCAACAGGTTTAAAGGTGGAGTAGCAAAAGGTGCAATGCCTTTTTTACATAAATACCTTGGTAATCCAGTTTTATCATTCATTGGTAGGTTATTTTTTAATAGTAAAGCAGGCGATTTTCATTGTGGTTTAAGAGGATTTAGACAAGATATTGTTAGTGTATTAAACTTGCAAACTACAGGAATGGAATTTGCTAGTGAAATGGTGGTAAAAGCTACTATTTTTAACTTAAAAATAACTGAAGTACCAACTACTCTTTCCCCTGATGGCCGTTCTCGTCCACCTCATTTAAGAACTTGGCACGATGGCTGGAGACACTTAAGATTTTTACTCATTTATTCACCTCGTTGGTTGTTTTTAATACCTGGAAGTTTTTTAATGCTGTTTGGTTTTATTTTAAGCTTTTTAATAATTCAAAAACCATTAAAAATTTTTGGCAATATTCAATTAGATACAAACACATTACTTTATGCCGGTGCTTCAATTATAGTTGGTTTTCAAGCTTTTATTTTTGGTGTTTTTACCAGGGCTTATGCAATACAAGCTGGGTTTTTACCCAAGAACGATAAGTTAATAAAATGGCTTGAAATTATAAACTTAGAAAGAGGATTAATAGGCGGAATAATAATTTTTATTGCAGGTTTGGCTGGAACAATTTATTCGCTAACATTATGGACAGAAGTTCATTTTGGCCGACTAGATTACCCAAGCATTTTAAGAATTGTAATTCCTAGCGTGGTAGCAATTATACTGGGTTTATTAACCATACTTTCAAGCTTTTTCATTAGTGTATTAAACGTAAATAAAAAATCTTAAAATTTCCCTTTGTTTTTATTGGCTCTTGTTTAAAACACAACTATTCATAGTATTGTGTGTATTGAAATGGTGTTTCTTTACTATAACTAACGGACACTTTTTATATTTTAAACCTTCAAAGGATTGTGCTAACGCTAAGGTTAGTAGGGAAGTATATTCAAAAAATTCTTAAATAAATACTTATTCTATTTTATTGGACTCCCCAGAAGTAGTGAATTTTAAAATTCACTACTTCTGGGGATATTATCTTTGAATATTATAACCATTATTTGCATATAAAAATACTACATATGTATTATTGTTTTTGCTATAAATATTTTTAAAGTTTGCTATTGATATGAAAACCAAAAAATAAAATTAAGTTGAACAAAAAATACCAATAATTTGGTATTGATTATTTGTAAAACTTTGACCAAGTTTGTTAAAATTTAAAAACCATATGGTTACTAATAACCACTTATATGGTACTAAATAACCATACTTTAAAAATAAATATTATTTAATACAATTAGCCAATGGCAGTTAAATATAGGGTTTATAAATAAAAGAGTTAATTAAAAAAAATACTACATGTGTAGTATTGATATTGTGTTTTTTATACCACATGTTTGTTTAATAAAAAATACCAAGAACTAGGTATTGATTATATAAAAAACTTATTACATGTTTGTTAAACTTTTAAACCAAACAATATAATTATGAAAACAAAAACAATTACTTATTTATTACTCTTGGGTACTTTTTTTTATGCGTGTTCAAAATGTGAAGAAACGACAGGATCTACAAGAAAAGTTAGTCCATTGGACATAACTTTATTATTCCCATATGACAATATTAAAACTGTTAAATTTTTGAAAAATAAATCAGATACTGTTATCTTTCATAATTCAGGTTTACAAACAACATATAATTACACAAGTACCCAGTCAGATTGTCCCGAAAAAATTCCTTTAGAAGAAAAGTATCTTCAATTCATTGATAGTATAAATGGAAATGAGTTCTTATTAATGCTTTATATCAATAGTGCTTTCTATTCCAATTTTGCTATTTCCATAAATAATAAAATTTATGCAAATGGGAATTCTTTGGGTTTCACCAAAACATCAAATCCTCCAATTTCGAGTATTATACTAGGTAAGCGGTATGATACTATTACTTCTGTAATTAATGTTTTCAATGACTCTCTTACATTTAAAAAGAAAAATTATGGTTTACTTAAATTTACAACTAATGGAAATACTTTCGAATTAATACCCTAAAACAAAATAAAAATTATGAAAAAAATAGCACTATTTTTACTAATTGCTTTGTGTGTGCAAAGTAGTATTAATGCCAAGAATAAGAAAAAAGAAAGTCAAGGAAACACTTTCACCATAAGTAAGGAATTAAAAGGATTTGAAGTTGATTATTTAACTAACAAAGATTTTAAAACTAAGGTAGAAAATAAAAAGTTTTGGGGTATTTTAGAAATAATTATTGATTGGGTAGCCTCCTTGTTTAACAGCAGTTATGGTAAATATACCGATGATACAAAAAATCAAGACGGACCATATTTTTTATTCGATAGGAGCCCTAATGGCTTGCCAATATCTGAACAATTACAGCAATTACGGAATAAAATTATGGGTAAAGATGCCACTAATACAATTATAGCGTCTAATAACTATGATAGTATATATAAAACAATATTAGATAATGCAACAAATAATACTCCATCAAATTGTAACAAGTTTTCGGTTTGCGAAGGTGCTGCTATAGCTAAAAATGCTGCTTTTGTATATATTGTTGGAATAGGGCTTAACTTGGATGGTAATTTTGAGTACTTTACGGATATAAATTTGCGCAACGGATACAGGGACAAGGCTATAAACTATTTAAAAAATTTGGAAGGTTTTTGCCTGCGGTTGGTGTTTTCACCAACCTTTTTTTTGTTAAAACTATAATGCCAAATGCATAATTATATTTACTTTTTTACAGCCACAATTTTAAATTAGCAAAATTTGCTAAAGCCCGACAAATACAAACAAATAATTTGTGATAGTTTAAATTATTTGGTAAAAAATAAAAGAGTTATAGTTTATGGCTTCGTAATTATGCCAAACCACATACATATAATTTGGCAAATAAACGAGCCCAACACAATAGAAACAGTTCAAAGAGATTTTTTGAAATTTACTGTACAGCAAATTAAATTTGATTTGCTTAAAAAGCATGTAAATGTTTTAACATATTTTAAAAGTAATGCAAAAGATAGAGCCTATCAATTTTGGGAAAGAAGAGCCTATACTTCAAAATTATACAACAGAAAAGTAGTGGAAGAAAAACTAAACTATATTCATAATAACCCAATAAGTAAAAAATGGAATTTATGCAGTTTACCCGAGTTATATAAATACTCTTCGGCTTCCTTTTATTTAACAAATAACAGTCCTTTTGAATTTATTACTGATTACAGAAATGGCATTTAGCTTTAATTGGTTGGTGAAAACACCAACCATAGGCAAATTTGATGTTGAAAAGAACAACCACAGGCAACACCAACCATATGGTAGATTTATTACTTATTATAGTAATAGCATTTAACTTTAATTGGTTGGTGAAAACACCAACCAAAGGCAAGATTAATAAAATTATTAATTAGGCACACAAAAAATATATAAATTTTAATAATTACATTGTATGTTTGGCAAAAAATAAAATTATAAATGTTAGGATTACTTAAAAACTTACACCACAAATACGTTTTTCTTAGAAGAATAAATGTATTGTCGACTCAAATAGCACAACAATTACCAAACGACATTAGAATTTTAGATATTGGCTGTGGAGATGGAACTATTTCTAAAATGATTTTAGAAAATAAAAAGAATGTTACTATAAATGGAATAGATGTTTTTGCAAGAGAAACTTGTGCAATTCCTTTTAAAATGTTTGATGGTAATACCATTCCGTATGCAGACAACGAGTATGATGCAACTATGTTTGTTGATGTTTTGCACCACACCACAAATATTAAAGAACTATTGACTGAGGCTGCAAGAGTAAGTAGCCAATACATTATTTTAAAAGATCATCATTACAATAATGTATTCGATTTTGCAATTTTGCGTTTTATGGATTGGATAGGAAATGCACCACATGGAGTTAAAGTAATTTATAACTTTAAAACATTAAGTTTTTGGAAACAGACATTTAACGAAATAGGGTTTGAAATAGTAAGTTTAAATAACAATGTTCCAATTTATCCTTTTCCTTTTAATTTAATATTTGGTAGAGATTTGCATTTTATAGCAGTTCTTAAAAAAAAGTAATTAGTTATGATTGAAAAAAAGTTTATCGATTCTCGTATTAGTTTAATATTGATTTATCAGCAAAAGTTCGATAATCAATTTACACAGTTAATGCATAGTATTTCAAAATCAAAAACTGATTGTGAAGCAATAGTAATATGCAATGAAACAGATGAAAAAAGTATTTTATCAAAAAATCAAGAGCTGATAAGTAAAAACAAACTAAAATTTGTAAACAAAAACGAAGATTTTTTTCAAAAAGCTGTTCAATTAATCGAAGGCGCTAACACCATTATTTGCGATGGAATTAGTTTGTTTAACATTAACTCAAGTTTAGCGTGGGTTAACACCAATAAAAAGAATCTAGTTAAAGATGAATTTTATATTGCAACTAGAAAAATAGATGCCAAAAAGTTAGCAATAACTGATAGACTTAGCAATGCTGCATACAAATTTTTTACACCATCAAAAAACGAAGATGCTGGTTTTGGCCAGTTAATTGTTAACTCTAAAATTTTAACAGAAACACTTACAAATGATAGTTGCTATTCGAAAAATGTAAATGAACTTATTTTACATTTAGAATTACATGAAATTAAATTAAACGAAGCGGTTATAAGTGCTCACGATAAAGTAAATGCTGCAAGTTGGGTTGATGTTTTAAAATCGCCCCTCTACTTTTTTAAACACATAATAAATTGGTTTATCCTTTATCCTTTTAAACAAATTGGTGCTAAAAAGTTTCAATTAAATAATGGAAATTCAGGAATTTACAGGTTGTTATTTTTAGTAAGCACTTTTTTTATTGCTTATTTTATGCTTAGCAAAAGTTTCGATTTTGGTTTAACATGGGATAGCAAACTCCATAACCAATATGGTTACGATATGTTAAAATATTTTGAAAGTGGAGGAAAAGATACTACTTGTTTTACTTCGCATAGAGATTATCCGTATTACGGAGAGCATATTAATGTAATTGCTTCGTACATCAATAAAAATTATGAGCCTAGTTGGGGCGAATATGGAACAAGACATTTATTAAATGCATTGTATGGTTTTATAGCCATGCTTTTTGCTGGTTTAATTGCCCGCGAGTTACTTTCGTGGCGAACAGGATTAATAGCATTTTGGGCAATTTTTTTAACACCTACTTTCTTTGCTCATAGTATGAATAATCCTACTGATATTCCACTGGCAACTGGTTTTGCAATTGCAATATTTGGAATTATTAAAATATTAAAACAACTGCCTAAAGTAAAGTTCAATGCAATTTTAATTTTTGCAATTGGTTTTGGAGTAGCCATAGGCTCGCGTATTGTGGGCGTTTTATTGGTGGCGTATTTGGGTATGTTTATGGGAATTATTTGGTTGTTGGTTGTAAAAAAAACATCTTTTAATGATGGTCTAAAATTAATTTTCCCTTATTTAAAAGTAATTGGCTTGGCATTTATAATAGGATATTTTATAGGCTTGTCGTTATGGCCTTATGGCAGATTTAGACCTATTGATGGACCTTTGGAAGCACTTACTCGCTCATCGAACAATGCTTTTTATGCTTATAACTTAGAACTGTGGCAAGGAGTAAAAACCTATATGATTTACATGCCTTGGTATTATGTAGTTAAGTTTATGGGTATTACATTGCCTTTATATGTGCTATTAGGAATACTTTTATTTATTGGAAGTTTGTTTTTTTATGTAAAAAAGAAACCTGCCATTCCAGTATTTTTGGTATTATTTACTTTTGTATTTCCATTAATTTATGCTGAAATAAAAAACATAACATACTATAATGGTTGGCGACATTATTTGTTTATTTATCCATCGTTAGTAGCGCTACTAGCTTTAGGTTACGATTATACATTTACGTACATTAAACCTAAATTTATATCGTATATTTTAGCTGTATTAATGTTTGGATTAGCTGCAAAAACTACTTTATGGAGTATTCAAAATCACCCTAACGAAACCGTTTATTACAACGAAATTGTTGGCGGAACTAAAGGTGCTTTTGGTAATTACGAAATGGATTATTACGCAAACAGTGCTCGCCAAGCTGCTGAATGGATTGCCAATAATGAACCAAAAGGGAAAAAATTAGTAATTGGTACAAACAACGAACCTTTATGTGTGAGTTATTATGCAACCAAAATTAATGATAGCATTCAAACAGTTTGGATGAGAGATTATGAAGAAGAAAAGCAGTTTTGGGATTACCAAGTGTTAACATCAAGAACTTATTCAAAAACCCAAATGAATAATGGAGGTTATCCTCCAAAAGGAACTGTTTATACTGTAAATGTTGATGGTGTTCCAATTGCGGCAGTTGTAAAACGAGAAGTGTTTTATATGCCTTTAGGTTATAGAGCCATTGATAACAAACAAATAGATTCAGCAATTTATTATTTTGCAAAAGCAACAGAATGGGACAACAAAAGCGAAGAAAATTTTAGAATGTATGGTTTTGCTTTAATGCTCGGAAACAGATTTGATGAGGCTGATAAAGCATTTAATAAATCAATTGAATTATATCCTGAAAATTATTCAGCTTATGCCAACAAAGGTTTAATGTACTTTAACCAAAAATTATATCAAAAAAGTATTGAAGCCTGTGCCAAAGCAACCAAATTGAAAGAAAATATTACTGAAGCTTATTATTATGCTGCTTTGGCTTATTTAAATATGAACGATTACAACGGAGCAATTGAAAGATTAGAAACTGCATTGAAATTCAATGGACAATCGCCCGAAATTTTTTATTATTTAGGAAAGTCGTACGAAGCAATAAAAAACACAACCAAAGCAGCGGCTAATTTTGAATATTGTTTAGGCATGAATCCCAACTTTAAGCAAGCTTGGGGCGATTTGGCCAACCAATATAGAAGTTTGGGTAAAACACAAGATGCAGATTTTTGTATGCAAAAGTATAATTCAATTCCATAAAAAACATTTGTAATAATTTTACGTTATAATTGTAATATTAATATGCCAATAGCCATTTCGAACGATGTAAAAATTAGTGTTGATACTTTTTATCAAAACGATAAATTGAACAACATAGAAGGCAATTATATGTTTGCTTATAGAATTACTATTGAAAACAGAGGTGATTTTACTATAAAATTATTACGCAGACATTGGGATATTGTTGATTCAATTTATGGTGTTAGTGTTGTTGATGGCGATGGTGTTATAGGCGAGCAACCTATATTAGAACCTGGTGAAAGTTATACTTATGTTTCTGGTTGTGCTTTAATAAGCGAGTTTGGTAAAATGAATGGATATTATTGCATGCAACGCCAAATTGATGAAAAAGAATTCAATGTTATAATACCTGAATTTCAACTTATAGTTCCATTTAAATTAAATTAAAATTCATATACATGCATAGTTCCTGGCATTGGTAAACTATATTTATCAGATAGTTTTAAGGAATCTAAATCTCTATCTACACTTTTTGCCTTTTTAAAAAAATAATTAAAATTAGTAGCATTCACTGTTTTAATTTTTTTGGGTGAGTAAGGGTTAAAAAAATTTTCCCAATGAGTAAGTAACACTTTTTCAGGCTTTATTTGATTTAGTAAGTTTTGTGGATAACAATTAGTAAAGTTTGCTGATGCAATTTGCAAAATAGCCAAATCTATTTTTTTATCTTGTAATAATTCATCTTCAATTTTACCTTCGTTAATTTCGCATCCTGCGCCTTTTATTAAAATTCTATATTTAATAATTGAATCACTTTCCAATAAATCAACTATAAATGCAAAAGTTTTCCCTTCTTTAAATTGGTTTGCTTTTACTAATTGAGTTGAACTTTTAAAATTATTAAAATACATACTATCAGTATGTCCTTTCATAAAATGTATATGCCTAAAATGAGGAGCATGACTTGATGGAATAATTAGTACACGCATGTTGTTGCTAATTTTAATCCAATTTTTATTTTTAAATTTACTATTGTAAACAAAGTTTTCTGAGTTATTAAATTTCCTGTTTTTAATAAAATTATTAATTATGTTTTTGGTCGATTGGTCGCCATAAATAAGCGCATTAGTTGGCAATGAATCTTTTTCTAATAAATACGCTAAATCAAGCAAATGATCGTAATGTGAGTGAGAAATAAATACAGCATTTATTTTACTAAAACTGTTGTTATTTCTATTAACAAACCAACTTCCTTTTTTAAAATACCCTTCTTTAAATTTAATTTTTCCTAAAGCAGCTTTTAAACCTCTGTTATTCGAAAAAAAAGGGTCAAATAAAATGGTTTCATCTTTAAATTTAATAAGCAAGTTATTACAACCTAGGTATTGAACATAAACTTTATTATTGTTACTATTTACATTTTTTATTTCCTTTAAAGTATCCTTGGTTAAAACACCCAATTTTTCGTACTTTTTAGGATAATGGGGAAAAGAACAAGAAATTGCATGCCAACAGATTAAAAGTAAAAAAGTTTGTCTCATTATTGTTGCGAAATTACATTTACATTTTAAAAAAAACTCATTAAGTAATAAATGTATAAAATAAAATAATGATTATAAGTATATTAAATATTTAGTTTGTTTTCATGTTATGATTTAAATATACTTTATTTGTTGTTAAATAATTCTAAATCATGAGTATTCAATCAATAATGGAAGAAATGACCAAAACAAGCGAGAAGCTTGTGAAAGGATATGAAGTTTTACAAAATATAAAAGAAGTAGAAATTGCTACTACTCCAAAAGAATTGGTATGGCAAAACGACTTAGTTAAACTTTATCATTACAAACGCGAAACTCCAGCAAAAGTTAAAATTCCTGTATTGGTTTCGTTTGCTATGATGAATCGACATGATGTTTTAGACTTACAACCTGATAGAAGTTTAATGAAAAAACTATTAGATGAAGGTTTAGATATTTATATAATGGATTGGGGCTACCCAAAACAACAACATAAATTTTTAACAATGGAAGATTACATTATTGAATTTATGGGTGGTGCGGTTGATTTTATTCGTAAATCGACCAAGAACGATAAAATACACAAAATGGGTATTTGCCAAGGAGGAACATTTAGTACTATTTATGCTGCTTTATTCCCTCAAAAATTAAAATCACTTACTGTTTATGTAACTCCTTACGATTTTAGCGATAAAGGTAATTGCATGCTGTACAAATGGACTAAAGATTTAAATGTAGATGCAATGGTTGATAATTTAGGAAATATTCCTGCCGACATGTTAAACGCTGGTTTTAGTTCTTTAAAACCAAGTATGGACATAAGTAAATACTTTGGCGTAATGGATATGTTAGAAGATGAAGCCAAAATGCTTAATTTTTTACGCATGGAAAAATGGAAAGCAGATTGCCCCGATATAGCGGGCGAAATGTTTAGAAAATACATAAAAGATTTGTGGCAAGACAATAAATTGGTAAAAGGTGAACTTGAAATAGGTGGACGCAATGTAAATTTAAAAAATGTAACCATGCCTTTTTTAAATATTTATGCAACCGAAGACACTATTATTCCTAATAACTCTACCATTCCGGTAAATGATTTAATAGGTTCAAAAGACAAGGAATTATATGCTTTCCCAGGTGGTCATATTGGAGTGTTTGTGGGTGCAAAATCGCAAAAAGAATTAGCGCCAAAAGTGGCTAAATGGGTTGCTGAAAAAAGCTAATCACAATTTGTGATTTATTATTTCTGATTTTTGAAATGAAAAGGCTGCTTTAGCACTCGCTCGCATCTTGCGAGTGTGGGTTTAGTTGGCGTCTCGTCATTTTTACTTTAAATTACCAGCCAGAGGCTTATCAATATATTCACTCTTAGCACTCGCTCGCATCTTGCGAGTGTGGGTTTAGTTGGCGTCTCGCCTTTTTACTTTAAATTACCAGCCGGAGGCTTATCAATATATTCACTCGCAAGATGCGAGCGAGTGCGGGACCTTTCAATCTTTCAATTTCACAAACGCCAATCAATGGGGGTTTTGTTATTGGCTAATAAATATTCGTTTGTTTTTGAAAATGGTTTACTTCCAAAAAATCCTCGGGAAGCAGATAGGGGAGAAGGGTGAACTGACTTAATAATAAAATGCTTGTTTGGATTGATAAACTCCATTTTATCATGTGCATTTTTGCCCCAAAGTATAAAAACTACCTTTTCTTTTTGGTTCGAAATATTTTCAATTACTTTATTGGTAAACTGTTGCCAACCAATTTTACTGTGTGAATTAGCTTGATCTTTTAATACAGTTAGGCTTGTGTTTAACAATAAAACTCCTTGCTTAGCCCAGTATTGTAAATTTCCATGATTTGGTTTTTTAAATTCAGTTATATCTGTTTCAAGTTCTTTGTAAATATTCCTTAAACTAGGTGGAATTTTTATTCCTTCATTTACTGAAAAACATAAACCATTGGCTTCTCCTTCGCCATGGTAAGGATCTTGGCCAAGCAATACCACATTTATTTTATCAAAAGGTGTTAAATTAAATGCTTCAAAAACAAGTGATTCAGGTGGAAATATATTTTCACCCTCGGCTTTTTGTGCTATTAGTTTTTTTTCTATTGCTTTAAAATATGGTTTTTCTTTTTCTGAATCGAAAAGCCATAACCACGATGGATGAATGTTCTGAAAGTTCATTTGGGAGCAGTGTTGAGCCGAATTTTCAATTATTTATTGACGATATTTTTAAAACAAAAAAGCCAAAATTGATTAAATTTTGGCTTTTTATAAATATTTTTAAGTAAATATTATCCTTCAATAATAACCGTACGTTCAGTATTTGGCGATTTTACTTTAACTAATTGTGTGTTCAATTTTATGCGTTGCACGCGTAAATGTGATTTAGTTTTATTTCTTCTGTCTTTTCTTTTTAAACGTGTAAACATGGTAATTCAATTTTTATTGGGGGCAAATATAAGTTTTAATATCTTATTGTCAATTGGTAATTAATATTTTTTTTCAATCTAACTCAAATGAATTAGATATTTTCCAAGTACCTGAATTAAAGTGTAATAAATGCAGTTTATTTGCAATAAAATTTAAATTTAAAGTATTTCCATTTATTTCCTTCCATATTTTATTGTGTTTTCTAGTTGTATCTATGTTTAATTCCAAACACAATGCGGGTTCGTATGAATCAATTGAATAATTATCAAAAATTATTCTATTATGAATTTCTAAATAGTATTTTAAACTTTTCTGAAAATTTATTAATTCAATATTTTCTACAATTTTTAAGCTAAAATCATTATTTTTTTTTACAAATCCTGACAATTCAAGCTCAAAAGAAACTGATTGACTGGCATATTTTTTTAAGCTATCAGTTAAAAAATATTCGTTTTTTTCATCCCAACTAAATGGTTCAATAAGCATAATTTTTGGAATAAAAGACGCATCAAACTTTATTGAGTTTTTTTTTGCTAATTCTTTCACAAACGAAACTATATTGGTATAATTTGAATTGCAAGGTATTAATGCAACACAAAATTTTTTTCCTAAATCGGGGTACATCTAGCAATTTTTTTCGAATATATCTAGTTTTACTCGAACTTAAAGTTAAATTATATAAATAGTTAATATTAATATTTTAAGTGTACTTCTTGTTAGTAAAACAAATTGTAAAATAATTATTTAAGTAAATAAATTGCCAACCAATTATTTTATATATGAAAGTACATTTTATTTCAATTGGTGGTGCGGTAATGCACAACTTAGCTTTGGCATTATTGGCAAAAGGATATACAATTACTGGTAGCGATGATGAAATATATGAACCAGCAAAATCGCGTTTAGAATTGAAAGATATTTTGCCTAAAAGTTTAGGTTGGAATGAAAATAATATTCATGAAGGTTTGGATGCAGTTATTTTAGGCATGCATGCCAAGAAAGATAATCCAGAATTATTAAAAGCCATAACATTGGGTTTGAAAATATATTCGTTTCCAGAATACATGTATGAACAAACCAAAGAAAAATTGAGAATAATTGTAGGTGGAAGTCATGGAAAAACAACTACAACAGCTATGATTTTGCATGTACTAAATTATTTTAAAATTGATTTTGATTATTTAGTTGGTAGCAAATTAGATGGTTTTGATACCATGGTAGGTTTAAGCAATCAATCGAAGATTGCAGTATTTGAAGGCGATGAATATTTAACATCGGCCTTAGATTTAAGACCTAAGTTTCATGTATACAAAGCCGATATTGGTATTATTACAGGCATTTCGTGGGATCACATCAATGTATTTCCAACGTATGAAATTTATTTAGAACAGTTTAAAATATTTGTGGAAGCATTACCTAAAAATGGTTCAATAATTTATAGTGCTGACGACAATGAAGTAAAAAAATTGATTGAAAATTCAATTATTGATTCAATAAAATTACCTTATTCAACTCCAGATTTTGAAATTAATAATGGTGTAGTTCATTTAAAAATAAAGGATTTAATTATTCCTTTACAGTTTTTTGGTAAACATAATTTGCAAAACATGATGGCTGCTAAATATGCTTGCGAAGCTTGTGGTGTGGATGAATTACAATTTTTAGAAGCGATACAAACGTTTAAAGGGACATCAAACAGACTAGAAAAGATTTTTGAAAATGAAAATTCATTAATTATTAGAGATTTTGCCCATGCTCCATCAAAACTAAAAGCCACTGTAAATGCTGTTAAAGAATTAAATCCGGAAAGGAAATTAATAGCTATTTATGAATTGCATACATACAGTAGTTTGAATAAAAGTTTTTTACCTCAATATATAAACAGTATGAAAAATGCAGATGTTAAGGCAGTGCTTTATAGTAAACATACTTTAGAAATGAAAAAAATGCCAATGCTTGAAAATAAAGATGTGGAAGAAGGTTTTGGAGAAAATGTAAAGGTTTTTACTAATAAAAATGAGTTGGAAGTTTTTATTAAAAATAATTATACAAAAAATGAAAATTTATTACTTATGAGTAGTGGAACTTTTGATGGTATGGATTTAAATTTTAATAAATAAAAATTATTTATTTTCGTTTTAAAATTATGAAATTTATATTTTATTTAAACACTTTATTGCTTTCATTATTGTGCAACAATGTTTTTGCACAACAAGGCGATATTAAATGTGACAATATTGAGCAAAATATACCTGTTCCCTGGCAATTGTTTAGAGAAGGAGATGTAAATTTTAGTAAACGAATAGTTAGAATTATTGATTTGAGAGAAAAACCAAATCAAGTTTTATTATACCCTAAAAATGCATTGCCAGTAATAATGTACGAGGCCATTAAAACTAAAAAATTAATTCCTTTTAAAAACGATAGTTGTACCAGTGTTTATAGTACTGAAAGTATTTTAAAAATGGGAACAGATACTCAGTTTGTCGAAAATCCAAATCCCGAAAACCCTGAGGAAGTAAAAACCGATACAGTTATAACACCATTTGACCCTTTAACTAGAATTTATAAGCTAAGGATTGTAGAAGATTGGCTTTACGACAAAAAACACAGTAGCTATGTTATTAAAATAGTTTCAATAGCTCCGGTTTATAAACTAAAAATTGCTGGTATTGACCTAGGCGACCAAGATTTATGTGTATTTAGATATTATTATAATGATGTAAACAAACCGAAAGATGTAAGAAATTTGTTAGCTAAAAAATGTGTGTTTAATAGGCAAAACAATGCAGCCATGATGAGTTTTGATGCATTTTTTGAAGGTAGATATTTTTCAAGTTATATTGTAAAAGCAAGCAATCAAAGAGATTTTTACATTAAAGACCAAACAGAATATAAAGACAATGGATTGGATGCTATTTTAGAAAACCAAAATATACAGGATGATTTAATAAAAAGGGAGCAAGATTATTATGACAATTAATACCAATTGTATTTATAAAATAGTCCAAAGCTGTTTTATAAATTTATTCCGATTAATCGCATACGCGTCAACTTAATTTTAGTTTTAAGATGGGAAACGTTAATAAACATTATAGTTCCAAAGGAACGACTTTACAGAAGCATCGGGTTTTAACTCGTTGAAAAAAAAAACGAACAGAACCCTCTCCAAGAAAACCTCAAAATCTTTGCAAAAGCCAGAGGCTTTCGCAAAGATTTTGAGGTTTTCGTTTTGTTTATTTATTCATTTTACCCCGAATTTCATTCGGGGCTAACGTAAGTTCGTTCCTCCGGAACTTACATTTGAAAATACTTAAGTTGACGCCTCTGCGATAAATCGTTACTTAATGCCGCCAACACAATAACGCCTTACGTTAATAAAATTGAAATAATTGCTTTGTGCAAGCGGTATAACTTATTTATTTATTAGTTTTTGAAAATAAACAGCGCCAATTGCATATGCTATACAATCAAACCAATCTGCTGTAAAATAGGAAGATATTGAAGGAATTATTATTTCAAATACTATGCAAAAATAAATACAAGAAAAAAACACCAACTTTCTATTAAAAACAAAACCATTTTTTTTTGCAACAAAAGTTCTTTGTAATATCAATGCTACACCTAAAATAATCGGTAATAAAACAATATCATCTATATAATTGTCTAAAATTTTAAAATGTATATTATTAAATATCAATATTAAATGTATTAACCAAACAATGACCGCAATAATAAAATAAATGTATTTACCCATTTGCACTAACCAGGAAGAGCCATTAAAACAAAAGTGGTTATAGCAATAATGCTTAATATAATTAATTGACCACCCCTAATAATTGTTTCTATAAATTTAATAAAAAAGTTGTTTTCCGAATTTTTAAGTTTTACAAAATCCATTAAAACAGATTGATTTTGCCATTTTTTCTCAAGCTCGTCAATTTCTTTTCTATATTTATAATCCAGTATTTCGCCACAGGTGCTACAAAAAGCTTTTTCACCACTACTCCAACTGTTGCAATGCTCACATTTTTTTTGATTGTAAATACTTTTCAAGCAATTATTTAGTGTTTTGGCAAAACTAGTTAAATAGCTTTAACAATTCACGTTCTCTAAATTCAAAAATTTCTTTCACTTTTTTATCTACAAACAACCAATGTAAAATAGGTGCAAATATCCATCCTTTCGAAAGGTACGAAACCCTGTCTTTCATTATTGTTTTACCATTTACTTCTTCAAAAAAATGCTCGTGATACCACAAAGTATACGGTCCTTTTACTTGGTTATCAGCAAATTTATAAGGCATATCCCATTCAGTTATTTCTGTTTTCCATTTAAAAGAAATTCCATTTAATTTAATTTTATAATCAATTAAAGTTCCTTTTTTCATTTCAATTGGCGATGGAGTTAGAATTTTGAAATAAACTTCGCTTGGGGTAATTTTATTTAAATTTTCGGCTTTACTAAAAAAATCAAATACTTCACTTAAAGGTTTATTAATGGTAGTAGTTTTTTCTAAAATATATTTTTTCATATATTGGTTTCAACAACAAATAATTAAAGAAGTTTTTGCTATGATATTATTTATATAATATGTATATAATTTTTAACCTAAAATTTTTAGGTTAAACTTGCAAGATGAATTATTTAAGAGCTGAAAACCTTTCGAAATATTATGGCGAAAGACATTTATTCAGTAATATAACTTTTACTATTACAAAAGGACAAAGAGTAGCATTAATTGCCAAAAACGGATCTGGTAAAACCAGTTTGCTCAATATTTTAACTGGACGCGATTCGGGCGATGAAGGTCAGGTAGTTATTGATAAAAATATTAGATGGGCTTACATTGAACAAGAACCTCAATTTTATGAAACAGACGATGTTTGGACAGCAATTTACAAATCGGAAAACGAATTGTTACAATGTGTTGCCAAGTACGAAGAAGTAATTGAGCAATTAGAAAAAGACCCCAATAATATTGAAAATCAAAATCAGCTTCAGTATGCAATGGAGGCTATGGATTTGAATAATGCTTGGGATATTGAAACTAAAATAAAAACTATTTTACAGCAATTAAATTTAAATGAAAATTTACATAGTAAAATAGATAGTTTAAGTGGAGGACAGAAAAAACGACTTGCAATTGCAAGGGTTTTGGTTCAACAACCCGATTTTATAATTATGGATGAGCCTACCAATCATTTAGATATAAAAATGATAGAGTGGCTTGAAACTTTTTTAACTGTAAACAATACCACCCTTTTATTGGTTACCCACGACAGGTATTTTTTAGATAAAGTATGCAACGAAATAATAGAATTAGCCGAAGGCAATTTATATGTTCATAAAGGTAATTATGCTTATTTTTTAGAAAAAAAAGCACAAAGAGAAGAGTATATGGATAAAGAAGCTGATGCTGCAAGAAAACATATGCGTAAGGAACTTGAGTGGATGAGAAAACAGCCCAAAGCAAGAACTACAAAATCGAAAAGTAGAATTGAAGATTTTTATGAAACTAAAGAAAAAGCTTCCTATAAACGTGATGATGCTAAGGTAGAAATAAAAATGAA
>CAMCEM010000004.1 GCA_945873755.1 Chitinophaga pinensis
CAGTTAACACAATTATAATTTCACTAAAATGTTTTTCTTCAATTAAAATTACAAATCTCTTCAAATCTATTTTTTCATTTAACGACATTTCGAAACCCGTACCACTTTTAAATACCCTGCTTAAAGCATAAACAAAATTTTCATTTTGGGCGTAACCATAAAGATATTTTGCTTTGCAAAAATGCTCAAAATTTTTAATTAATTGTGCTACATTTTTATTTGAAAAGTGTAGAACGAAATTCTCTAAAATTTTAGTATCAATTTTTTCTAAATCATTATAAAATTGATGCGCTATAGCAATATTCGATTTAACTATAAGCCTGTCTAACAACATTTCGAAAAGTATATGCGCTAAAAACCATTTTCTTGGAATGTGGTATAATGAATTGTATTTACTTAACTCATATGCTATAATTTCGTTGTATTTTTTAAAAAAACTGGATGGATGGAAAATTTTATCGGCATTTAAATGAGCCATACACCCCAATTGCAATTGAGTTTCAAATGGAGTTAATCCTTGTATTTCATTGTTAAATTTACGGGTATAATTCCGAGCAAAATCGGGTAAAAACAATGCACTATTAAAATAGAGATTGCCAGGATGGTTATCAATATAATAATGTGATAGGTAGTTCAATTTTTTAGGTGTTTAGGGGTTTATGAGTTTAGGATGGTAATTTAATGTTGCTCCATGTCGCTTAGTTCCAACTCTAAAGCATTGGTCGAAATATTAATTTCAATTAACGAAAGTGTTAACGATGCTAAAAAAATAAGTAAACTTATGCCAAAAATTATTTGCGCCTCAATGGTGTAGTTTACATAAAGCAAAGCCATGCAAAGCACACATAAAAATATACTTAATACTCCCAAGCCTTGCATGTATTTTATTAATTTAATGCGCAACCTTAAGTTTTTTAGCTGTGCCATTACTATTTTTTCATTTTCCCTGTTTACTAAAAATTTAGTATGCAAGTTCCTTATTAAACCTGCTAATGCCAAAAACCTATTGGTATAAGCCAGCATTAATAAACTAATGGCGGGAAATAATATGGCAGGGGTGTTTAAAGTTAATTCCATAAATAGCTTTTAAATGCAGTAAAAGTAAGATTAATGTTCAATACTTTAATAGAATTTTGAAATAATAAACTTTAAAGGAGCCTTACTTTTGTATTTAAATTGCTATACTGATTATTAAAATTGCGAGTATATTAAAATACATCCAAATTAAAATGAATAGTTTGCTTACAAACTTTATTCTATTATATACTCCTCGGCTTCTAATCCATCATTTTCTAACCTAATAATGGTTTGGTGTTTGTGTGTTCCTATAATAATTGCTTCTGCAATAAAAAAACCATCGTCTTCTTCTACTAACACATCATCAATTTCAAATCCAATTAGGTTTCGCCAAGCATTGCCATTACTGGCATCGCGAGTTTGGTATTGCAAGCTTCCTTTAAATTCTATTTGTAAATTATAATTTAATAAAGCAATATCTAGTGATGGAACAGGAATAATCATATCATTTACATCATCTGCTTTTTGAAGAATCAATTTGGCTTCATCTTTAAATTGAAACTCAATATATTCCAAAAAGCTAAATATATCTTCCGGATTTGCCTTATTTACCCAAAAATGGTAATATACTTTTTCAAGTATTTTTCCTTCGGCACTTTTCAGCAATTTTAAGTGCTCATTGTTTAAATACATAAAATTAATTTGAAATTTTTTCTAATTCAGCAACAATTACTTTTTCCATATTGTCTTCAAAGTTATCGTAGCCGTTTTTTTCAAATTTTTTACCAGTAATATTTTGGTATAATTCAACATAACGATTTGTAATGCTTTCTATTAAATCGTCAGGAAAAATTGGCGCTGTAGCTCCTTCTTGTCCATGAAAACCTTCGCTTATTAACCATTGGCGAACAAACTCTTTCGATAATTGTCGTTGGTTTTGGTCCCTTGCTTGAATTTCGTTGTAAGTATCGGCATAAAAATAACGCGATGAGTCAGGAGTATGCACTTCATCCATTAAATAAATAGTGCCATTTTTATTTCCAAATTCGTATTTGGTATCAACTAAAATTAAACCTTGTTTTAAGGCAAAATCAGTCCCAAATGCATACAAATCACGGGTATATTTTTCTATTAGTTCAAAATCGGCAGCATTTACTAACCCTTTTTCAATAATTTCGGCTTTGCTTATATCTGTATCGTGCCCACTTGTAGCTTTTATGGTAGGAGTAATAATAGGAGTTTCAAACTTTTGATTCTCTATCATACCGTCAGGCATTTCAATACCACAAATACTGCGTTTGCCACTTTTATATTCTCGCCATGCATGGCCAGTTAAATAACCTCTAATTACAATCTCTACTTGATAAGGAATGCATTTATGACCAATTGTTACATTGGTATGCGGAGTTGAAATAATCCAATTAGGAACAATGTTTTTTGTTAATTCGAAAAAGAATGCAGCAGTTTGGTTAAGTACTTGTCCTTTGTAAGGTATTGCCTTGGTCATTACTACATCAAATGCCGATATTCTGTCGGTTGCAATCATAACCAAAACATCTTCATTTATATTGTATACATCTCTTACTTTTCCTCTATAAAAATTTTTTTGCTTTGGAAAAAAGAAGTTTGTAGCTATTAAAGCTTTCATATTTGTAATTTAAGTGAACTGCAATAATAAACTTTAAGTTTTTAAATAAACTTAAAAACTGCTTATTAAAATTTTTAAGTACTCAATTTTGAAAAATAAAAGTTAGTAAATTACTATTTATTAGTAATTTATAGTACTATTTTAAAACATTAAATCAAATTCTTGTTTAATAAAAATCAATGCTTTATGAGTTGGCGTTTCAGTCATTTTTATTATTTCTTCAAAAATTGCTTTGCTTAAGTCAATTCCTACACAATTAGGGCCTAAATTAGCATAAGCAGTATTTATTAAATTAATCATTTCTTCCTTTACAACCCTAACCATTTGCCAACATTGAGTTGAAACATAAAGCTGTTGCGAAATATTATGGCTAAATTCTTGGTTTATGCTTGCTATTAACTCAATTTTTAATTGAGAAGCACTTATTCCAGGTTGGTGAATTCTTATAACTAAACTTTCAGGACTAATTCTTTCTATAAAAAGAATCATTCGTTCATAAGCCTGCAGTTTTAAGGGTAATAATGATTTGTCTTGTTCCTTTCGTAAATCAAGCATTCTCTTTTGGTACTTGTCGTCAAAAAAAGCTTTTTGTTGGTAGTAAACAACCAAAAATATGACTAATGCGGGCAATAAATATTTTATAAATTCTAAAAAAAACTGAAAACTTTCGTTCATAATTTGCTTATTAATTAATTTAAAAAGTAATGTTATTCCATTACATTTTCTTCTTTTTCTATTGTTTCTTCAACTTCTTCCAATGGTATTTCATCTTCCGAATTTATAGCATGATCGATATTGAAATCTTCTTTTTCAATAACCGGTTCAAAATTGTAATTTTTAACTAGTTCTAAGGTTTTTTCGGCAGCTTGCTGTTCCGCTTGCTTTTTATTTGTATGCTCCGAATTACCAAAATGAACATTGTTAATTATAGCACCTACTCTATAAATTTTTTGTTTGCCATGAGTTATTTCACTCACATCCATATCTAAACTTAAACCATTTTTCTGGGTAAATTCAATCAATCTACCTTTAAAATTTTTTTCAGTTTGCTGTAATTTGTCTACGTCTATATGGTAGCGGAGTAGTTTTTCAATTATAAAATATTTCGATTTTTTAAAACCTTTATCTAAAAAAATTGCACCAATGAAAGCTTCTAACGCATTGCCAAAAATACTGTTTCTAACATTAATGTTTTGCATGCTTTTTTTATCATACTCAACTAATTTGCTCAATCCAATTTTTAAAGCTAAGTCATTTAAACTAACCCTACTTACTATTTTTGAACGTAGTTCGGTTAAAAATCCTTCATCTTTGTAAGGATATTTTTTAAATAAAAATTCTGCAATAACAGCATTTAAAATAGCATCGCCCAAAAACTCCAATCTTTCATTACTATTTTTACTCCCATTTTGGTGTATTTTACTTGCAATTGAATGGTGCCTTAACGATTGTTGGTAACAACTTAAGTTTATAGGAAATAATCCAGTAATCTGTTTTATTTTAAAATATAAAACACGATTATTTGAAAAATAATATTTAAAAAGAGTAAAAAAAGAAACCAATTTTATTCTTCAAATTTCTTTATTATAACAGAAGCATTATGTCCGCCAAAGCCAAATGTATTACTTAATACCACTTTTACTTCTTTGTGCTGAGCCTTATTAAATGTTAAATTTAATCTTTTATCAAATGCAGGATCATCGTTAAAGTGATTGATAGTTGGAGGAATAATTCCTTTATTAATGGCTAACAAACCTGCAATGGCTTCAATAGCTCCAGCTCCACCCAATAAGTGACCTGTCATTGATTTGGTAGAACTAATATTTAAATTAAAAGCATGTTCACCAAAAACGGTTTGTATTGCTTTTATTTCTTGCGGATCGCCAAGCGGTGTTGATGTTCCATGTACATTTACATAATCAATTTCTGAAGGTTGCATTCCTGCATCTAATAATGCTGCTTTCATAACATTGGCAGCGCCTATTCCTTCTGGATGTGGAGCTGTCATGTGATAAGCATCGGCTGTTGCTCCGTAACCTACCATTTCGCCATAAATTTTAGCACCTCGGGCTTTTGCATGTTCTAATTCTTCTAAAATTAAAGCACCGGCACCTTCACCTAAAACAAATCCATCTCTATCCACATCAAATGGCCTAGAAGCTGTTTCAGGACTATCGTTTCTTTCAGATAAAGCTTTCATTGAATTAAAACCACCCATTGCGGCTTCATTAACTACTGCTTCAGAGCCTCCAGTTAAAATCATATCGGCTCTATTTGATTGAATATACATAAATGCATCTCCAATTGCATTGGTGCTTGATGCACATGCCGAAACAACTGCAAAATTAGGACCTCTAAAACCATACTTAATTGAAATTAAACCAGCAGCAATATCTGCAATCATCATTGGAATAAAGAAAGGACTGAAACGAGGTACACCATCTCCTTTTGCAAAAGCAGTTACTTCGTCTAAAAAAGTTTTTAAGCCACCAATTCCTGATGCCCAAATAACTCCTACTCTATCTTTATTGATGGTTTCTAAATTTATGCCACTGTCAGTTACAGCTTCATCGCTGGTAACCATAGCAAATTGTGTAAATCTATCCATTCTCCTCGCATCTTTTTTGTCGAGAAATTTATTTGGATCGAAATTTTTAACTTCGCAAGCAAATTTTGTTTTGAAATGGGTGGTATCAAATTGGGTAATAGGCGCACTGCCACTTACCCCATTTGATAAACCATTCCAATACTCCTGCAAACTGTTACCTATCGGAGTTATTGCCCCGAGGCCAGTAATTACTACTCTGCGTTTATGCATTTGAGATTAGTTTTGGGAGATGTTTGTTTTTAATTTTTTTTTAAAAGCAATTATGCTTTTACATTTTGTTCAATGTAGCTAACAGCTTGTCCAACTGTTCCAATTTTTTCTGCTTGATCATCAGGTATTGCAATATTAAATTCTTTTTCAAATTCCATAATAAGCTCAACAGTATCTAATGAATCTGCACCTAAGTCGTTTGTAAAACTTGCCTCGTCTGTAATTTCAGCTTCTTCAACACCAAGTTTATCCATGATGATGGTTTTTACTTTTCCTTTAATTTCTGACATTTTAGTATAATTTAATTTTTAATGTGGTTGCAAATAAAGTGGTTTTTATCAAAAAAATAAACTTTTATATATTTTAATACGGTTTGTTTCTTACTAATTAGTTAATTATTAATTATCTATTTTTATAATATTTAGCTTAAACAATTGATTTACTGAAATATTTTTGTTATTTTTTTAAAAAATTAATGTTAATAATATTTAAAAGTTTATGAAAAATATTTATCAGCTAAAGCTTTATTCCAAACGCCAAATCGCCTGCATCTCCTAATCCAGGAACTATATAACTATTTTCATTTAATTCATTATCAATATCAGCAACATATATAATGGCTTCTGGAATTAATTTTTGAATGTTTTCAATTCCTTGTTTGCTTGCAATTAAACATGTTAATATTACTTTAGATGGAGTTCCATGCTTACAAAATGCTTTGTACGCCAAATACAAACTTTTACCAGTGGCTAACATTGGATCAACAATAATAAAGGTTCTATTTTCCAAATTTGGTGACGCCATATATTCAACAATTACTTCAAAATCTTCTGGAGTTGAATGTTTTCTGTAAGCTGAAACAAATGCCGATTCTGACTCGTCAAAAAAATCGATAAAACCCTCGTGAAGTGCTAACCCGGCTCTTAAAATGCTGCCTATAACTGGTGGATTTTCCATAACTTTTGAAACATGGCTTGTTAAGGGCGTTTCAATTTTCTTATTAATATAAACTAGCGTTTTACTTATTTCATAAGCCATTATTTGAGCTACTCTAAATAAGTTTTTTCTAAACCTAAGCGAATCTTTCTGAATTTCTTTATCTCTTATTTGTGTTAAATAATGAAGTATTAAAGAATTGTTTTCAGATAAATTAATAACCATAAAATTACTATTTTATTATTGGCGTTTTATAAACTTTAACTGAATCTGTTTTTATAGCAGTAGTTTTAGTTTTTAAAATTGGTTTTATAGCCTTAATTTGGTATTTTAACCTGTCTTGTTTTGTTAAAGTTCTAACTTTTAAAATACTATCTATAGCATTTTGATTTTTATTTATTGGTAAATTATTATTTGTTACCTGTACCATTGGTATTGGGTCGGTTAAATCGGTAGGAAAAATTCTAACACCATAATCACTTCCACCTTTCAACATAGGTGCAACAGCTATTTGACTGTATCTTTTTAGGAAAGTTAAGCCTCTTGCATTGTATTTTTGGTTCGATATACTTTCAATTAATTTACCTGTTAGTACTTCCCATATTTTTACACTTCCATCGTTACAACCAGTAGCGCAATATTTGCTATCGAAACTAAATGCAACAGAAGTAACTTTCCAGCAATCAACATTTAATTTAAACAATTCTTTTCCTGTTTTCAAATCCCAAATTCTTGCGCTTTTATCATTACTTCCACTTAATAAATAAAGTTGATTTGGACTAATTTCAATTGCATTTATTGCATCGGTATGTCCAATAAATGATCGTTGTACTTGACTATTTGCTACATTTAAAACATTAATTATTGGATCTTGCCCGCCCACAAAAACTGTTTTTGGATCATAGCTCATTGCTAATGTATTAACAGGGCCATTATTTTTAAGTTCTCTCAATTTTTTTTGTGTATCAATACTCCAAATAATTATTTTTCCTTCATCATCTCCACTAAATACTACCCTTCCACTATTATCGAACATTAAAGCATTTATGTTTGAAACATGTCCATCGGCAGCAACCAACATTTTAGTTTTTTTAAAAGTACTATCAAAAATATTTACTACAAAATCGTTTGATGCACTTGCTAATAAACTACCTTGCTTATTAAACTTTAAAGTATTTATCTGCGCTCGGTGAGCATTAGGAATTGATTTAATCAATTTAAAGGTAGTATCGCCTGAGTAAAAGTTTATAGAATTATCCCAACCTGCTGATGCTAAAATATTGTATTTTAATGAAAAAGCTACTGCGTTTACATCATTGTTATGACCGGGTAAAATTAAATATGGCTCTGAAATTTGCTTTTGAGCAAATATAAAACCTGAAAAAAGTAAAAATAATAAAACTACAATGGTTCTTTTCATGAAATGATTATACTGTATAAATGTTGCAAATTAATATTATTATCGAAAAAAGTTTAATTTTAAATAAAAACCCAAAAAATAATTATTTATTGTATTTGGGAAACGACTTACAAAATTGAACTAAATTACAACTATTACACTTAGGTGAACGAGCAGTACAAGTATACCTTCCATGTAATATTAACCAATGGTGGGCAACAGCAATAAATTCTTCCGGAATATTTTTAACCAATTCTTTTTCAGTTTGTAAAGGCGTTTTTGAATTTGTTGTTAATCCTAATCGGTTACTTACCCTAAACACATGTGTATCAACCGCCATACTTGGCTGATTAAAGATAACAGATGTAATTACATTGGCTGTTTTTCTTCCTACTCCGGGTAATTTTATCAAATCTTCTGTGGTTTCAGGAACTTGATTATTAAAATTACTAACTAACATTTTGGCCATGCCAATTAAATGCTTGCTTTTATTACTTGGATAACTTACAGATTTTATATAAAAAAAAACTTCATCAAATTCAGCTTCTGCTAATTTTTGTGGTGTTGGAAATGCTTTAAATAATTCTGGTGTTATTAAATTTATTCTTTTATCGGTACACTGAGCAGATAAAATTACAGCAATTAAAAGCTGAAAAGGGTTTTCGTAATTTAACTCTGTTTCGGCAATTGGCTGATTGGTTTTAAAATAATTTATAACTTGTTCATAACGATCTTTCTTTTTCATACATTAAAAATTGAAATTTATTTAAAAAAATACATTCTAATTAACATAACCATTAAGCTATTGTTTATTATTGCTCCAAAATAAAACAAAACATGAAAATTATTTTAACTATTTTACTTATTGTAACTTTTAATTATTCAACAATTGCTCAGGAAAATACTGACAGTTTAATGAATGCGTTTATTCCAGCAAAAAAAACCGCAGTTTATTATAAAAACAAAACCATTCAATTTAAAACAAACGATAGTATAAATCCTGATTATGAAATTATTGCAGGAAAAGCATTGGTTTTTGATTATGATTATCATAGTAAAGATATAATTAGCATGTCGGATGATGAAGTGTCGGAAAAAATATTATTTGAAGTGAAACCAAAAAGTAAAAGTTTTTATATAGCAGATAAAAAACTAACTCAAGCGCATTTAATGTTTATGCAAAGTTGTTTTTGCATGGATGCTGGAAACTATGTAATTAAAAGTGGTTTTATTAATGGAACTAAAATTAGCAATAATACTTGGAAAGTAAAGTTTAAATTTACCTACGTAGCACGCAATACTAAAAATAAAGTAACAAAAAACTTTACAATTAAATTTAAATTAGCAAAGTAAATGATTGAAAATATAGCGTTTACAATTAAAAAAGCTACTATCAATGATTGCAAAACTATATTAGAATTAATATTTGATATAGCTCAATACGAAAACCTTTCGGAGGAAGTAATAAATACGAGAGAAAAAATTGAAACTTATTTGTTTGGCGATAAAAAATTTGCTGAATGTTTCTTAGCATTTGAAAATGAAATTCCAGTTGGGTTTTCATTATTTTTTCACAATTACAGCACTTTTGTAGGTAAGCCCGGTATATATCTTGAAGATTTATTTGTAAAAGAACAATTCAGGGGAAAAGGTTACGGTAAAAAACTTCTAATTAATTTAATTAAAGTGGCCAAAGATAGAAACTGTGGAAGAGTGGAATGGAGTGTGCTTGATTGGAATAAACCTGCAATTAATTTTTATGAAAGTTTAGGTGCCGAACCTATGAAAGGTTGGACTGTTTATAGACTCAATGAACAAAAAATTGAATTATTAGCAAATTAAAAATGGTTATTGATATTTATACTGATGGTTCGGCAAGAGGTAACCCAGGAAATGGGGGTTATGGTATAGTTTTAACCAGTGGAAATTTCAGAAAAGAACTTTCGGCAGGTTACCGGTTAACAACTAATAACCGCATGGAGTTATTGGCAGTTATTGTGGCATTGCAACAATTAAAAAAACCAAACATGCAAGTAAATATTTATACTGATAGTAAATATGTGTGCGATGCCATTGAAAAGAAATGGGTTTTTGGCTGGAAACAAAAAAACTTTGCAGGCAAAAAAAATGGTGATTTATGGAACGAGTTTTTGAAAATATATGCCCAACACCAAGTAAAAATGCATTGGGTAAAAGGTCATGCAGGCCACCCGGGAAATGAACGATGTGATGTATTGGCAACAGAAGCTGCCGATAATAAAACAAATTTGTTAATTGATGTAGTTTACGAACAACTACAAAAATCAGAAAATGGGTTATTGTAATTTTTCGTTACATTTAGATATTTATCTTTGTCAGAGTATTTTGTAGTTTTTATGATACATTTATATTGATTATTTTTATAATCATTTCTGTTAAATTTGTTTTCAAAATTTGAAAAATGAAAGTAATACTTGATATAAAAGAAATTAGAATTCCTTTTTTTATGGAACTAGTTAAAAGTCTTGACTATATAAGTGTTGCAAAAGAAATTAAAAATGAACAGAAAGGTCGTTTTATTGAGGAAATGGCAGAAGCATTTAATGATGTAAAACTTCATGAACAAGGAAAGATTAAACTAAAATCAGCAAAAAGTCTTTTAGATGAGCTTTAATATAATTGCAACTGAGCCTTTTTCAAGAAAACTTAAAAAATTAGCTAAAAAATACCGTTCACTAAAAGAAGATTTACTACCACTTTTAAATGAACTAGAAACTAATCCAACATTAGGAGTTCCTCTCGGAAAAGATTGTTATAAAATACGTTTATCTTTTTCGTCAAAAAGTAAAGTAAAAGCGGTGGCGCTTGAGTAATTACTTATGTTAAAGTTATGAATAAATCAGTATTTTTGATGGATATTTTCGACAAATCAGAACAAACAAATATTACTGAAAAAGAATTGATTATGTTGATTGAAATTTTAGCAGAATAGGTTTTTTTACTCTATTTGTTTAAAGAAAGAAAAATGAGTATTATATTTAATGTTATTGTATTTAAAACATAAATTTTTTATCTATTTATTAGGCAAATAAGTTATTATCTGCTTAAAAACTGTTGTTTCGTAAGTTTCCTTTTCTTCTCCTTTAGTTGTGTTCATTATTAACTGTTTGTGCGTTAAGCTAGTCCAATTATTTTGATTATCATAGTGAAAATCAAAGGACAGAAAAAGTTTTTTTTCTTCATTGAAATAGCTGACAGATAATAAATTATTGCTGCTATCATATGTTTTTTGAATTCTTCTAGTTTCTTTTCCTTTTTTAGTTAAGCTACTAATTGTTAGTTCTAAACCTTTCGTGTTGTAAGTTATTATTTTATCTATATATCCATCTGGGCTTTCTTGTCCAATATAAAAGAATTTTTTAGTATTTGAGTTACTATCGGAACAAATTGTTTCTGAATATAATTTTCCATTCACAAACTTTTTTTTATTTATCTCAACATTATTTTTATCGTAAGAAATAATATCTTTTTCAATACGACCACCAGTGTATTTATATTCGCGTAAACTTGTTTCAATTTTACCGACATATTCTCCTTTGTTATTATATGTTATTTGGATTTCCCTAGTCCCATATTCTTCACTTATATCTGTTTCAAAAGTTAATTTCCCGAGGTTATTATATTGGTATATAATATTTTTTGTTGGATAACCATTTTCGTTATAGTAAACTTTAGAAATAACCAAACCTTTATTGTTAAGTTTAGAAATCGTTGCAAAATTAAGATGGTTTGGCTCATCTGCCACAACAGTACCTTCTTCTTCAGTAACTTCTTTGTATCTTCCAACCTTAAATCTTTTAACAAATTCTTCAATATTTTCGCAATTACAGCTAAATTCATAAATGCTATCCGCTTTATAAATTGTTTTAAACCTTTGTTGTTTTGAACTTCTATAACCCCAATTAAAACTATATAGTTTTTTGCTTTTAATTCTACTTTTGGAATCAAACTGCGCATCTTCAATTAGCAATTCCTTTTCTACATTTACTAGCAACCTTTTATAACTACCTATTTGACCCATTAATGGCGGTACATGTTGTAAGTTACTTATTTGGCAAGCTACTTTAAGGCTGTACAGTATAATAGGTATTATAATTATTAGTTTAGTTGTTTTCATTTAATTAAAATTTAAAACAAAAATAGTTTTATGCACCATAAATAAAATAGTATTATTTTGTTTAGATTAAGTACTTTTCAAAATTGTTTAAAAACACATTATATTTTTAGCACAATTATTGAATATATTGCTACCATGTTTAAAAATAACTTATTCATTGTATTTCTGTTTTTAAGTTTTTCTGCTTTAGCACAAGAAAAACCTTTTACATCTACTCAAAATAAAAAAGCAGATAAATTTTTTAATCAAGCACTCGAAAATTTTACTTTACAAAATTTTGGAGAAGCAATTTCATTGTGTAATAAAGCCATACAATTAGATCCAAAATATATTGATGCTCACATGCTTTTAGCTGATTTGTATGAAAAAAATGAACAGCTAGATAAATCGCAAATTTTATACAGAAACTTAGTAAACATAAATCCTGATTTCCCTCTTAGTTACTTGGGTTTAGCTAGTTTTTTATTCGAGAATGCAAAGTATGATAGTGCTCAAATTAATATTAAAAAGTTTGTTCAATATCCTGATTGGTTTGCCCGAAAACAAGTTGGACTAAAGCTTGAGAAAAGTATTGATTTTGCTGTAAATGCAATTAAAAACCCTGTTCCGTATAAACCAATAAATTTGGGAAATAAAATAAATTCAATTTACGATGATTATTTTCCTGTAATCACTGCTGATGGACAAACATTTTTATTTACAAGAAATTTAGGCGATAGAAGAACAGGCAATGAAGATTTTTTTATAAGTAAAAAAGTAGGTGATGAATATACTTTAGCAAAATCGATAGGAAACCCAGTGAATACAGAGCAAAATGAAGGAACAGCTTCAATTAGTGCGGATGGGCAATACATTTTTTATACTTCGTGTAGTGTTGAAACCAGTTGCGATATTTTATTGAGTGTGCTTGACGGATTAGATTGGAGTGTGCCTAAAAACTTAGGAACTCCTGTAAATACAAGAAGTTGGGAATCGCAACCAAGTGTTTCGTATAATGGTAGAACTGTTTACTTTGCAAGTAGTAGGCCAGGAGGATTTGGCGGAAGTGATATATGGATGACAAGTTATAACAATGGAAAATGGTCGCCACCAATGAACTTAGGACCAGAAATAAATACTGATGGCGAAGAGCAATATCCATTCATATCGATGGATGATAAAACCTTTTATTTTGTTAGTAATGGCCATCCAGGAATGGGCGGATTTGATATTTTTACTAGTAAAAGAAATTCAAGTAGTGGTAAATGGCAAACTGCCAAAAACATTGGTTACCCTATAAATACCAACGAAGATGAACAAAGTTTTAGCATAACTAGCAATGGAACAAATGCATTAATATCATCGGCTAAAAGTGGTGGTTTTGGTGGTTTAGATATCTACCAGTTTGAACTATATGAAGAAGCAAGACCTGAAATAACTGGTTATGTAAAAGGTACTGTTTACGATGCTGTGAAAAAAAATAAGCTTTCAGCAAAATTAGAATTAATTGATTTGGCTACTAAAAAAACTATTATTGAATCACGTTCTAATAAAACTTCAGGTGATTTTTTATTGAGCTTACAAGGCAATAAAAACTATGCATTAAATGTAAGTTTAGCAGGCTATATGTTTTATTCCGAAAATTTTAGTTTAAAAGACCAAACCAATATTGATCCTTTATTTTTAGATGTTCCTTTAATACCAATATCAGCAGGAGCTACAGTAGTTTTAAAAAACATTTTCTTTGAAACTGGTAAATTTGATTTAAAGCCAGAATCAACTGCTGAATTAGATAAATTAGTTCAGTTTTTGGTAGTGAATCCTAAATTAAAAATAGAAATTGGCGGGCATACCGATAACCAAGGTAAAAAATTAGATAATACTGCATTATCAAATAATCGTGCAAAATCGGTTTACGATTATTTAATTGCTAACAAAATTGAAGCAGCAAGATTAACATTTAAAGGTTATGCTGATTCAAAGCCAATAAATGATAATTTAACTGAACAAAACAGAAGCAAAAACAGAAGAACAGAATTTAAAATAACACCATAAAATATTTATGTTTACTAGCAAAACAACAATTAGAGTAAGGTATTCAGAAACTGATAAAATGGGAGTTGTTTACCATGGTAATTACGCACAATACCTTGAAGTAGCAAGAACTGATGCTTTGCGACAAGTAGGTTTAACTTATAAAAGTTTTGAAGAAAATGGTATAATGATGCCTGTTTTAAGTTTGAACTGTAAGTTTTTAAAATCGGCATTTTACGATGATGAATTAACTATAATTACAACAATAAAAACATTGCCTACTATTAGAATTCATTTTTTTTACGAAATATTCAATCCTCAAAACGAACTAATAACAACTGCCGAAGTTGAATTGGTAAACATTGACATGAAAACAAACAAACTTACTAAAGCACCAACAGTTTTAATTGATGCATTGAAACCTTTTTTTAAATAGAAATATCCTTCTTAATTCTAAAAATTTGCGTTAATAGTTTCTATAACAAAATCAGAAGCAGATTTAAAACTTCCAATAGGTTTTATATAATCTTGCAAGCCATTTTGTGTAAATAAATTTATTAAATCAGGTTGGTTTGATGGATTAATACTAATTAATAAACCGCCACTTGTTTGAGGGTCGTTTAATATTTGAAATGCTTTCATGTTGTTTAAGCCTGTTACTTTCTTTTCATAAGCATTCCAATTTCTATAAGTGTTATCGGGAATTATATTTTTAGCTAAATAACTATCTATAAAATCAAAATAAGGAACATGATTCCAATTTATTTCAGCAGTTAAATTTGCACCTTCAGCCATTTCTATTAAATGTCCTAAAAGACCAAATCCAGTAATATCAGTAATTGCAGACACGCCTTTAAGCAAAGAAAGCTCGTAACCAATGCTGTTTAACTTGCACATACTTTTTATACAAGTCAATTCATGTTGTTCGTTTTCTATTAAGCCTCGTTTAATGGCTGTGCCAATAATTCCTGTACCTAAAGGTTTTGTTAAAAACAATAAATCTCCTTTTTGGGCAGAACTATTTTTTTTAATATTTTTTGTATCAACTATTCCATTCACTGCTAAACCAAACATGGGTTCTAAACTATCAATGCTGTGTCCACCAGCAATTGGAATATTAGCTTGGCTGCAAACAAATTGAGCACCTTCAATTACTTTTGAAGCCAATTCTAATGATAATTTATCAATTGGCCAACCCAAAATTGCATTTGCAAAAATTGGCTTCCCTCCCATTGCATATACATCGCTTATTGCATTGGTAGCTGCTATTCGTCCAAAATCAAAAGCATCATCTACAATAGGCATAAAAAAATCGACAGTGCTAACTAATGATTGCCCATTTCCTAAATCCCAAACTGCTGCATCGTCATTGTTATTGTTACCAACTAATAAGTTTTTAAACAAAACACTTGTTTTGTTTTTACTTAAAATTTGTTCTAGTTTATCGGGTGCAATTTTACAGCCACAGCCAGCACCATGACTATATTGAGTTAGTTTAATAGTTGTCATTTAAAATTTGTTATATCAAGTACATTTTCACAAAATTCGTATTCGTATAATTGGTTACTAGCAACTATAATGGTACATTTATTATTTATTATTTGAATACATTTTTTATACCATATAATCCCTGCTTCATCAAAATTACTACAAGGTTCATCTAACAACAAAAGATTGCATTGCGTTGCAAATGCTAAAATAAGCTTTGCCCTTTGTTTCATTCCACTCGAAAAGTTTTTTATTAACTTATGCTTATGTTCAAATAAATTTGATTCTGTTATCAATTGATTTAAATCTAATTCACTTCTTGTTGACTTTATATTAAAATGAAAATCAATAACTTCTTGTAAAGTAAGTTCTTCTGGAAGTTCTAAATATGGCGATGCAAAAGCCATGTGAGTTTGTGTATTTTCTTCAATTAAATTATTGTTTAAATAATAATTTATTTCACCGTTGCTAAAAGTATTGTAGTTATATATTATTTGTATTAAAGTTGATTTCCCACTTCCATTATACCCGGTAATTGCATACGATTGGTTAGCTTCAAATACAAAATCGAGGTTGGAGAAAATGATTTGTTTATTAAATTTTTTAGTTAATTTTTTTAAAACTATTTGCATTATATTATTTAATTTTATCACTCTCCCACTGCGCTGCAACATTACTCAATTCATTGAACCATTCTGTTCCAAATTTTCTAATTAAAGGTATTTTTAAAAACTGGAATACTGCTAATTTATGTTCATCGCCAAGTTTACAAGCAGGTTTACAAATATCCCATTTATGGTAATTAACTGCATCGTAGTTGCCTACTTTACTAATTCTAATTGGATATAAGTGGCACGACAAAGGCTTTTGAATACTTGATTTACCTGCTTTTGAAGCCTGTTCTATACCACATTTTAAAGTTCCATCGCTTTCTTTAATTGAAAAATTACATGCCCCTGATGGAAGACAAGTTGTAACTAAATCGCCATCGATGTCTTTTTCCCAAATTCCTTTTTTATTTATTTCATTAATCGATTCAGCACTTAAGAAAGGTAAAATATTTGAAAGTTCTGCTTCTATGGTTTCAATTTCTTCCTCTGTTAAAGGTGCACCAAAATCGCCTTCAATACAGCAAGCACCTTTGCAAGCAGACAAATTGCAAATAAAATTTTTTTCTAAAATATCCTCCGAAATGATTGTATTGTCAAGTAATATCATAAATTGATATCAAAAATAATATTTACAAACACTTAACCTTTACTTTTAATAATTAACTAATAAAAGTCCTTTTGTTTTTTTATTTTACTTACTAAAAAACCTAATAATGAAAATGGTATATAAACAAATATACTTAATACATTAAATAGCATAGGGCCCGGATTGAATAAACCGCCTATTGCCAATGCCAAACCAACAATTAAAGCAGGATAAATTTGTTTTCTATCGGATGATAAAGTTGCAACTACACCGCCCATAAATGCACCAATTGCGTAACACAATGCTTCTTAAGTAAAAGCATAGTATGGTAGCTCACTAATGTGTTTATTAATTTCATCTAAATTATTTAAATCAATATTTGTAGGGGTGGGAAAAAATTTATATATTATTTGTTCCAAAGGTAAAATAATGATTGCCGCAATTAAAATTCCAGAAAAAACAGAAAAAATATACTTGAAATATTTCATTTTAAACTAGTTTAAGTTAAAACAAATAAACAGCTATTCTTTTAAAAATTTATAAATAACTGTTTTATTACTTGATTTTATTTTTAAGAAATATAACCCATTACTTAAATTAGTTACGTTTATTTTGTTATTAATTACATCTATATCTTGTATATTTCCTAATAGTGAAACAATTGAAATGGATAACTCTAAACCTAGAGGATTGTCAATTATCAATTCGTTTTTTGATGGATTTGGATAAAAAGTTAAATTCTCCTTTAAATTGATTGTATTGTCAACATTAGTTTTATTACACATAACAGCATTTAGTTTTTGCCATATTTGATTACAAAAAAGTGTAGGCACTTCTCCAAAATTTGTTGGCGCATCGCCCATTCTAACTACAACCAAACCTTTACTTTTTGAAACACTTACTATTTGGCCGTTTTTACCAATTCCTGCAAACATATCGGCAGGAGCTTGTGGCGCGTAACTTCCGGGTATAACTGTTTGCAAGGTTGGAACCATGTAAGAAGCTTTTCCATTTAACCACCACAAATAACCATACGAAAGATTTAAATTTTGAGAAGTGTTGACCATTTTATTAATATAATCGGTATCATTTAAAATAGCTTCATTTCCCCATTTACAATTATTTTGAAAAAGCAATCCAAACCTAGCCATGTTCCTGGGTTTACTATAGAATACATTGTCGTTATTATTATAATACCATAATCCGTAAATACCGGTTTTTATTGATAACTTTTGAGAAGTATAATTATTTATTGTAACTGAAGTAGCATTTGTAATTACTTTTTCTAATAAAGTGTAGGGTGCATTGTGGTAAGCCCATCTTGTTCCAACATTTGCTTTAAAAATTAAACATTTTTTATCGGTACAATGGTTATCAATTACTCCATCGTCCAAGCCCGTTGTCATTGTTAAATGGCTTAAAATACTCATTTTATTTTCTTGTTGTTCGGTACAATCTGTCCAACCTTTTCCTAAATATTTTGAAGAGGTATCTGTAATTTTTAAGTAACCCTCTTCTTGTGCTTTGCCAATTAAAAGCGAAGTAATGGTTTTACCAGCCGATGCCCAATACCAAATGCTGTCTTTAGTAAAAGTGTTAAAATATTTTTCAAGTACTATTTTTCCATCTTTTAAAACTATAAAAGCTTTTGAATTTTCTTTTTCTAAAAAATTATACAACGAATCAATTTCGGGTAAACACCAACCCAACGATGAGGGCGAAACAGTGTCCCAATTAGCATTGAAACTTAAAGGAGGGAAATATATTTGTTGTGCATTTAATTTAACAAAACCCGCATAAAATAATAGAAGTAAAAATATTTTTTTCATTTAATTTTTTGTAATAAGACTTAAATAAATGAATTAGGTTTAATTTTATTCAACAATTATACTATCAAAGTCAAATTTATATAAAAGGTCCATTGGAGAATTTTTGTAAATAGTGATTAAGTCTTTTAATATTCCGTTTTTTAAACCATAAACACAACCGTGTAATACAGGATATTCGCTATTTCTCCACGAATTTTGTACAATTGATGTTTTAGCCAAATTATTTACCTGCTCTATTATATTAAATTCAACCAAAGCATCTGTTTTTTCATCCACATTTTCATATTTATCAAGCTCATTAAAATGCAATCTATACACATCTTTAATGTTCCTTAACCATTTGTTTAATAAACCAAAATGGTGATTGGTAATAGCTGCTTTTACTCCCCCGCATCCATAATGACCACAAACTATTATATGTTTTACTTTTAAAACCTCTACTGCATATTTTAAAACGCTCAACATATTTAAATCGGTATTTACTACCAAGTTTGCAATGTTACGGTGTACAAATATTTCACCAGGCTCAGTATTAGTAACTTCATTGGCAGGAACCCTGCTATCAGAACATCCAATCCATAAAAACTCAGGCTTTTGTAATTCAGCTAAATGTATAAAATAGTTTTCATCTTGGTCTATCTTTTCTGTTACCCACGATTTGTTTTGGAGTAATAATTTTTCGTATTCATTCATTATTTTTTACTTTTTTTTAAAATAAGTATTTGGACTTGAAATAGTAGTTTTTTTATCGATTGTAATATTTTGGTGAGGAGCCATTTCTATAAACTCATCTATTACTTCTATTATATCTAAATCAATAAACAATGCACCCGAACCATCAATGATTACATATGCCCCTTTGGGTATTTTTTCTAAATGGTTTCTAAGAACTGCTTTATATACAAATGAAACATTTCCTTTTAGTTTTATTAAATAATTTTCATTGTCTTTAATTAATGTAATGGTACGTTTATAACTATTTTTTACTATAAAATAAATAGACACACATAAACCAACCAAAACCCCAATTAATAAATCGGTAAAAACTATGGCAATAACTGTAAGAATAAATGGTAAAAATTGAGAAAATCCTTTACCAAATATATTTTTATATAATGATGGCTTAGTTAGTTTATAGCCAACAAATAACAATAAAATAGCTAAGCTTGATAATGGAATTTGATTTAAGAATTTAGTAAATAAAAGTACACAAACCAACAAAAGCAAACCGTGTAAAATAGCTGATACTTTGCTTTTGGCACCTGCAACTATATTTGCACTGCTACGAACAATAACTGCAGTTACAGGTAAGCCACCAAATAAAGCTGATGCAGAGTTTCCAATTCCTTGGGCTACCAATTCTTTACTAGTTGGTGTTATTCGTTTAAAAGGGTCTAACTTATCGGTTGCTTCTATGCTTAACAATGTTTCTAAACTTGCTACAATTGCAATTTTAAATGCAATTATTATAACACCAAACTCTGCCATCCGAGAAAAGTTAGGTGAGTTAAAATTTTTACTATCAATTAAATTGGGTATTTGCACCAAATGCTCGCTTTCTAAAGCATAATTAGGAAAGAAATTATTAATTAAAACACTGCTTAAAGTTCCTAATAATACTGCTAATAACGATACTGGAACTAACTTAAATAGTTTATATTTTTTTAATTTAGTATATTCACCTAAAAACAGAATTGAAAAGGTAATTAAAGCAATAATAATAGCAGTAGTATTAAATCTGTCAAAAATATTTAATAGCTCGCTAAAAGTATTTTGATGATCGAGTTGATTAAATGATTCATCCCCTTCAAAATCTACATCGTACCCAACCGCATGAGGCAATTGTTTAAAAATTAAAATAATGCCAATTGCAGCCAACATTCCTTTAATAACTGATGAGGGAACAAAATTTCCTATAATTCCTGCTCCTAAAAAACCAATAATAATTTGAATAATTCCAGCAATTAACAAAGCTGATAAAAATAAATCGAAACTACCTAACACTTGAATTGAAGTTAAAACTATAGTAGTTAATCCGGCTGCGGGACCACTCACACTCGTATGTGAACCACTAATTAATCCAACAATTATTCCACCAAAAATACCTGAAATTATTCCTGAAGCAAGTGGCGCACCTGATGCCAATGAAATACCTAAACACAATGGTAAAGCTACAAAAAAAACTACTATTGATGCAGATAAGTCGGCTACAAAATTTTCTTTTTTAAACATATTCTCTTCAAATATATTGATTGGCTTCGGTAAAAAAAATGAATCCTAAATCATTATACGTTATTACCCCTTTTAACAACCATTATTTTGCCACATCCCAACAACTATCAGAATTCACAGAAAACAAAGATTTACTTTAACACTTTGCGCTGTTTTATTCCCCACAGATTAAGCTTACTACTCAAGCGCCATTGTTGGTGTTTAAGCGAAGCGTCACCAACAACTTTGCCACAGATTACAAAGAAAAAAAAGCCCCCCGAAGAAGCTTTAGTAAATACTTTTCCCGAATACTGTCCGTTGTTGAATCCACTGACTAACAAAAGCTATCTAAATTGTTGGTTATAGCATTTTTTTCTTCTTTCTTTTTCCATTGCTACTTCGACTCCGCTCAGTATAAATTCCAAAGAAACAAAAAAGCTAGACCATCAAAAGCTACCTCCCCGCTAGGCTTGAAGCACGGCCCGCTTGATGGTCAGGCCAACGCTCGCCACATTTTCATCAATTTAGTAAATAATTGGCATTTGAATTTTTATTTATAGCTTTTTAAAAAAGTGCGGGAACAATTCCCCCTTGTGAATTGGACTTGTGCGATAGCGAAGGGGGTTGGGGGATGTTTTGAAATGCCTGTTTTCCACCATTGTTGTTGTTTTAAAAAAGCTACCATTTACTTTTTTACTTAATCAACTAATTATTAGAAAAAAAACAACATAGATTCATAGATTACATAGTTTAAACGCTACGTTTTCTATTTTTCTATGTGGTTCAAGTTTTTTAAACAAGGTCACATAGCATTGCAATATCATTTTATATTGATTTATGGTTGGTGTATCATCATCCTTAGGTATGTAAGAACTTGATAAGAATATTTTTTTTCAAAAGCATTCAACTGACAACTATCAACAAGCAACTATCAAGTAAAAAATTATAATTGCATTTAACTTAAAAATTACTAACATTATGGCTATTATAAAACCTTTTGCAGCATTGCGTCCAGCTAAAGATAAAGTTGCGCAAGTTTCGGCTCCAAGTTACGATAGTAGTTTGCGTGAACTTTCAACACATGAAATATTAAAAAACCCATACAGTTATTTGCATGTGGTAAAGCCTTATTTACACTTTAAAGGTGAAAAGAAAAACCCACTTAAGCATTTCCCTTTGGGCTTGGAATATTTGAACAAATTTAAAAGTGATCAGGTTTTAATTAAAGATAAATCGCCATGTTTTTATGTATATAGAATTATAAAAGGCAGTGTGGCTTATACTTCGTTAATTGCCTCTGCTGCTATTGATGATTATAACAATAATGTAATTTTAAAACACGAAAATACACTTACCGAAAAGCAAAATGAATTGGCCGAACACATTGAGTTTTATAGTGGGTTAGGAAACCCAGTATTGCTTACTTACCCCGACAATGATGACATAGAAGAGGTAATTAACAGAACTATTTTAGGTCATGCTCCTGAATATAATTTTATTAGTCAAGACCAATTGAAACATAATTTATGGCCTATAAGCAATGAAGCTGATTTGCTTAAAATAGAAAATGCTTTTGCAGCAATTGATAAATTATACATAGCCGATGGGCACCACAGAAGTGCTGGCTGCGCTACTTATACTGAAACCATGCGAGCTAAATATCCTAATTACAATGGCAGCGAACTATTTAATTTTTATCCTGTTTGTTTAATTCCTTTTAACAAATTATACATTTACGAATACCACAGATTAATTAAAGACGAAGTTATTGTAAACAGTGAAGATTTTTTATCGAAATTGAGTGCCTTTTTTAATATTTACCCAAGTGGACACATACCAATTCAGCCATTAAAAAATCGTGAGTTTGGCATTTATTTTAACAACGATGCATTTGTTATAAATTTAAAACCTGAATTTGAAAGTAAATTAAAAGGAACTTTAGAATTGCTTGATGTTAGCATTGTGGAAGAATTTATTCTAAAACGTATTTTTAATATTACAGATAGTAAAACTGATAAACGCTTGAGCTTTTTGGATGGCAGCAGGGGTTTATTACCGTTACAAAGCGCTGTTGATAGTGGCGATTTTGATTTGGCAATTACTTTGTTTCCAACAAGCATAGCAGAGGTAAAGCAAATAGCAGATGAACAATTAATAATGCCTCCAAAATCGACATGGATAGAACCTAAAATAAGAACTGGATTGATTATTTATGAAACTATTTAATTTGGCTGCTGGCAACTAGCTTCTGGCTTGGTTAAGGTTATCAAACTTTTAATGCTGCAATCAAACTTCATCGTCATCCAAATGAAGTCGAAGGACAACATTCATAATTCATTCACGCCTTGCGTGATAAAAATTCAGCATTCATAATTCAAAAACTTATTATGCAATGAAACAATTTGTTCAATAATTGAATCTTGTTCATTGTTTTTAATTTCAAAATTGGCTTTGGCTAATTTTTCTTCTTGAGTCATTTGGTTTTTCATTCGGGCTTCCACTTCTTGCTTTGTAATATTATCACGTTGCATGGTTCGCCTTATTCTATCGTCAATTGGGGCAGTAACTACTATAAATTTATCAATATTTTTATAGCTTTCAGTTTCAAACATTAAAGCCGCTTCTTTTATAATATAAGGTGCTTTATTCTCTTTTTGTTGTAATAACCAAACATCAAAATCAGCAAAAACTATAGGATGAACACATTGATTTAATTCTTGCAAAAGTTGTTTGTTTTCAAATACTATTTTCGAAATAAGGGTTCGGTTCAATGTTCCTTTCTCAGTATAACTTTCGTTTCCAAAAAGTAATTTTACTTTACTAATAATTGTAGCATTGGTTACCATAAGGTATTTAGCCCTTTCATCAGCATTATAAATTGGAACACCTAGTTGATTAAATATTTTACATATAATTGATTTACCTGAACCTATACTACCTGTAACACCTATTTTTAACATATTCAAATTAAATAAAAAATGGTTTGATTTTGATTATTAAGTAATATTTATTTTAAAACAAATTGACACCTTATAAAAGATTTATTTTAATTTAAGGAAAACCAAAATTGAAACTCCATAGGAGTTTAATATAAATATCCATCAGTGAAATTGATGATGTTATAGACAAATTAATAATACAAAACCCCGAAAATCTTCACGAACGCCAAATGCATTTATGAAGATTTTCGGGGTTTTGAGAAGAGGTTTACGATCATTTTTTCAACGGGTTAAACCAGTTGCTATGATAAAAACATTCTTATGTAACGCTTTAATTTATAAATTAGCTTTTGACTATTTTATAAATACAATTGGTATTACTTAGTTTCTTCTTTTTTTGCAGGATTAAGCGCTACAGTTGCTTCCATGCTTACTGCACTTCTGTTAATTCTTAATTTTGTTCCTTCACTTTCAATAATTAGGTAGGTTTCGTTAACTTCAGTTACTTTAGCTTGTATGCCACCTAAAGTTACTATTTTGTCGCCTTTAGCTATCGAATCAACTAATTTTTTCTGCTCTTTTTGTTTCTTCATTTGAGGTCGAATCATAAAGAAATAAAAAATTGCAATCATTGGAACAAAAAATATCAATTGTTCCCATCCGCCACCTTTTGCAGCCGTTTGTAATAATGTAAAATTCATGTTTGTGTTTATTTTTTTTATTGGTTGTTAATGTGTGTTTGGTTTTACTTGTTCTCCACTTTTTGGCGTTACTTCTCCTTTTACAAGTAAAGCAGTATTGGTAGGTGTTGTATTTGCGGTAACCGTTACCGATTTCTCGGCATGGTTAGGTTTACCCTCGCTATTAAAAGTTACATCTATTTCGCCCGATGCTCCTGGTGCTATTGGTTCTTTTGGCCAACTAGGTACTGTGCAACCACAACTTGCATTAGCACTTGTTATTAGTAATGGATTTTTACCTGTGTTCTTAAATTTAAATTTGTGGTTAACTATATCACCTTCTTTAATAGTTCCAAAATCATAAATGTTTTGATCAAATGTAATTTCAGTTACATTGGTATTTTCGGCATTTGGATTTTCTGGCGATGCAGGGTTGTTTACTAAATCAGTTCCTGCTTGGCTGCCACTGTTGCTATTTCCGCACGAAATAGCCATTAAAATAATTGTTGAAATAAAAAACTTTTTCATGTATAATTTATAATTTTTAAATGTTATTCTACTAAGCCTCTTCCAGTTTTCAAAATTTTATTTTGCTCTCTTAATCCTATTTGTATTTTATCTAAAACACCATTCATAAATGTATGGCTGTTGGGACTGCTGTATAATTTAGCTATTTCTAAATACTCATTGATACTTACTTTAACAGGTATTTGATTAAAATTTAATATTTCGCAAGTAGCCATTTTCATTAAAAGCATATCAACTGTTGCAATTCTATCAGCATCCCAGTTTTGAGTTTTAACTGCTATTAAGTTAGTTAGTTCATCATCTTGCTCCAATGTGTTTAAAAACAAATCAGATACAAATTGTGTGTCTTCCGCTTTATCGTTGTAAAATCCTGGCAGTATTTCGGCTTTTTTATTTTGTTTAATAGAAGAAAGTGTTTTTTGAAATGCAATTAAAACCATCACGTCATCATCTTCCCAATTTATAAAATGCTCTTCTAAATAATGATTAAAAACTTCACTATCTGCAATCAACGATTCTATAATTTCAAGTATAATTTGTTTTTCGGCAAATACTGAAGAATCGCCTTCTTTTGATGCAATTAAAAGAGTATCAATTACTTTTAATTCTGCCAATATTTGTCTGAAAAAAGAAGAACTATCTGTCCAATCTATTTTTTGATTCTTTATTTTTTCTTGTAAAAATGTATCGTTTTCAAATAATTCAATCACTGCATTATTGTACAATACTTCTAAAAAAGCCAACTGTTCTGGCTGTGGAATATGTTTGGTATGCTGGTACTCAATTTCTTTACCAATAAAAAACTTAAATTCAATTAAAAACGACAGTAGAAAAACATACACTTCATATGCTTTGTCAAGCGATTTTAATAAGTTTTTTTGAGCTATAGTTCTACTTATTGATTGATCTTGCTTGTAAGCATACAATGCTTGAAAAGTTTTTATTCTTAAAAATCGTCTAAATAGCATAGCTATTATTTTTGTTTGTAAGCTAATTTAAATTTATAAGTAAGTTAGGTTTAGCAATACAATTTTTTAAAATTACCTAAAGAACTTTTTTGAAACAACAAGTAATAAAAATTATTACTTGTTGTTTTTATTATTTTATTAATAAGTAGAACCTACACGCATTATATCATGAATACGCTTTTCGGCTAATTCAGTAGCAGCTTTTTGAGTATGTACTTTATCTGCAATCGATTTTTTAAAGATAGCTAAAGTAGTATCATAAATTTTTTCGGTGTTACTAAATGCTGTTTCGCGGTTATAACCAATATGTTCTTGATAAACATTAATTAATCCACCTGCATTTATTAAAAAATCGGGCGCATAAGCAATTCCTTTATCCATTAACATTGGTCCATGAATATTTTCATCAGCCAACTGATTGTTTGCTGCCCCAGCAATTACCTTGCATCTTAATTTGTTTATATTTACCGAGTCTAAAATAGCACCCAATGCACATGGAGCAAATACATCCACGTCTAAGCCATAAATATCATCGCCACTTACTACAGTTGCGCCAAATTCTTTACTGTATTTTTTTAGGGTATCTTCGTTTATATCTGTAATAAACAACTCAGCTCCTTCTTTATGCAAGTATTCAATTAAATGGCCACCTACTTTTCCAATTCCTTGTACCGCTATTTTTTTACCAGCTAAACTATCAGAACCAAAAACATGGTTTACAGCTGCTTTCATGCCTACAAATACACCATAAGCAGTAACAGGACTAGGATCTCCTCCTCCTCCCATGCTTTCAGGTAAACCTACCACATGGTCTGTTTCCATGTTTACATATTCCATATCGCGGGTAGTGGTGTTTACATCTTCGGCAGTAATGTATTTACCATTCAAATTTTCAACAAAACGGCCAAACTTACGCATTAACGCTTCGGTTTTAAGGGTTTTGGCATCGCCAATAATTACTGCTTTAGCACCTCCTAAATTTAATCCAGAAATGGATGCTTTGTAAGTCATTCCCCTACTTAAACGCAACACATCGTTAACTGCATCGGCCTCGCTAGTATAATTCCAAACACGCGTTCCTCCTAAGCCAGGACCTAAAACTGTATTGTGGATTGCTATAATAGCCTTTAATCCAGTGTATTCATCCTGACAAAATACTATTTGTTCATGATCGTGTTTTTGTAATTGTGCAAAAATATCTGACATAATTTTGGGTTTAAAAGGCTGCAAAAGTAAATTTATTTTCCATATTTCATAATACCTTAAACTATTACTTTTAAAACACATTATCAACCTCAATTTTTTTAGCATTTCAATTGGCTTCATCAACTATTTTATTGTTATATTTTATATATTTGACAAATGATTAAGCATGTTAAAAAATTTAATTTAGGGGAAGAACCAGAAACTGATTTGGAATATTGGCTTACCAAAACACCAATTGAAAGATTAGCAGCACTCGAAAAAATGAGACAGAATTATATAACGTTTTTTTTAAATGGAAATAAGCCACGATTTCAAAGAATTTATACAGTTGTTAAATAAAAACAATGTAAAATATTTAGTTGTTGGGGGTTATGCAGTAGCAATGCATGGATTTCCACGATATACTGGAGATATAGATTTTTGGATAAAACCAGAAAAGGAAAACGCTGAAAAACTTGTCAAAACTTTATTTGAATTTGGTTTTGGAAGTTTAGATATTAATATAAATGATTTTACAAAAGAAAACTCAATTGTTCAACTTGGATTTCCACCCGAAAGGATTGATTTAATTACTTCTGTTGACGGTTTATTTTTCGAAGATTGTTGGAAACATAGAAAAGAAGTTGTTACAGAAGAAATATTAATTGATTATATTTCATTGCGTCATTTAAGAATAAATAAAGCTGCTTCAGGAAGAGATAAAGATATTTTGGATTTAAAAAATTTACCAAAAGAAAAAAATAATTAAATAAATGAAAAAAATAAAATTAATAATCATTTTAGCATTTGCTATTTCATTCAACCTATCAGCACAAAATGGAATAGTAGTTGATGATTTTATTTATACCAATAAAAAACCTATTGAACGAAAGGTAAGCAGTGTGGTAAGTCATGTAACTGTATTTAATACACAAGCACAAGTTACCCGAACAGCAAAAGTAAACTTAGAAGCTGGTGTGTTCAATATTGTTTTCGATAAACTTTCGCCATACATAAACATGAATAGTTTAGAGGTAAAAGCCAATGCAGGATTAACCATTTTGTCTGTAAGTAACAGAAACGATTTTTTGAATAAAAACGAAAAACCAAACGACATTTTACTGTTAGAAGATTCACTAACAAGCATCAATGCAGCACTTGCCGATTTTAAAGCAGATAAAGAAACCATTGTTCACCAAAAAGATTTGATGCTTGCCAACAGAAATGTGGCAAGTAACCAAACTGGAGTAAAAGCCGATGACTTGGATGATTTAATGGAACTTTATAGAAAAAAGTTAGACGATTTTAAAGTAAATTGGTTTAGGTTAAGTAATTTAGAAACTAAATATTATGGTTATAAGTACCAAGTAGAGCAACAATTAGCAGCTTACAACAATGGTAAATTGACTTTAAACAATGAGGTTATTTTAACAATAAAAGCTGAAAATAATATTCAAAATGCACAAATAGATTTAAGTTATTTGGTTGGAAACGTAAGCTGGCAGCCATTTTACGATATTAGAATAAAAGACAATAAAAGCAATGTTCAGTTTTTTTTAAAAGCCAATATTACCCAAAGCACTGGCGAAGATTGGAACAATGTAAACCTAAAACTAACCACTGCTAACCCTGCTGAAGGTGGCATAAAACCTGAATTGCAAACTAATTGGTTGGGGTTTGGTAAAAAAATTATTCCAGCTATGCTTGCTTCAAGAAAATATTTGAGAAATAGAAGCCAACAATCTCTTTCATTAGAAGATACAAAGGAGGAAGAAATGTTAAAAAAATTATCAGGAGTTAATTCATCAGAATATAAGTATTTAGATGTTTCTCAAAACATGTTTAATACAGAATTTGAAACTAACATTGCTTATACCATTCCAAGCGATAACCAAAACCACCAAGTGGATTTGACCAGTTTTGCTCAAAGTGCTATTTATGGTTATTCGGTAGTGCCAAAATTAAACAAAGAAGTGTTTGTAACTGCGCAAGTTTTAGCCAACGATTTAATCAATCAAATTAGCGGAGAAGCCAATGTGTATTATGATGGCACATTTACCGGAAAAACATTTATTAGTCCAACAGCCAACGATACTTTATTGCTTACTTTAGGAAAAGACAAACGCATACAAGTAGAAAGAATTAAGCTGAAAGATTTTAGTTCTAAATCATTATTTGGCTCTACAAAAAAGGAACAAACTACTTATGAAATAAAGGTAAAAAACACACATAAAGACACCATAACTTTAACCATTGAAGATCAAATTCCAGTATCGAACAACAGCGAAATAGAAGTGAAATTATTGGAATACCAAGGCGCTACCTACGATGTAAATACAGGCAAATTAACTTGGAAAATGGAATTGAAAGCCGATGAAAGTAAATCTGTAAAATTTAGTTTTGAAGTAAAGCATCCAAAAGACAAACAGTTAACGGGATATTAGCAATTGGCATCTTGCATTAGGCAAATAATCTTCAAAAGTCGCGGTAGCAATTCCCTCTTGAGCGCTTACTTTACGAGGAAAAGGATGCCGAAAGTTTTCGGTATGGGGATGTTTTTTTAACTGGCATAAGGCTGCTGACAACTAGCAAATGATCAATTGCCGTTAGGCCAACGGAAAGAAAAAGGTGCGGGAAATATTCCCCCTTGTGCGCTGAAATTGTTTGGGGAAGGGGGTTAGTGGGATGTTTTTTTAACAGGCATAAAGCTGCTGACAACTAGCAAATGATCAATTGCCGTTAGGCTTTAGCCAACGGAAAGAAAAAGGTGCGGGAAATATTCCCCCTTGTGCGCTGGAATTGTGTGGCGAAGGGGGTTAGGGGGATGTTATTTGAACTTGCAAAAGGCTGCTGGCAACTAGCTTCTGGCTTTTAGCAAATGATTGAATGAGGAAAGAAAGCAACTCGCATTATGTAATTTGCAATATGTAATTTCGCCCTTGTTGGTGTTTAGCAAAGCGTCACCAACAAGAACACATGTAGTTATTTTAAAACAAATGAATATAATTGTAAAAGCAAAAACGCTAACTAGTTACGCAAAGCCAATTAAATCTGAGTGGATTGGGGGAGGTTTTATTTAAAAACATTCAGAGATAAGTAAGTTAGGTGCAACCATGTGAATCAGATAGTCATAATATATAATGAATAAAACAATCTTTATAATATTTTACTTCTTAACCGTAATGCCAATATACGGTCAAAATCAATTTCCTAAATTTACCTATCAGTCAGTTTATGGGGACACCATTTCAAATAAAACATTATTAAATAAATCAACATTAATTGTTGTGGGACACATATCATGTCCAGGAATGTTATTTTTAATTAGAGACATTCAGAAAGCTAACATAGATACAGTTCAAATTATTCTATTGTTAGAGAACACAAAGGAGCAAGTTCTAGCATTCAACTTAAATGACACCAATGACATTTGGGGTCTTCAAAGACACAGTTTCAGAATTAAGCCAATAGAATTTCCTACAGTAACTTTCTGTGATAAAGAAAAACTTGGTAAAAAACATGACGGAACTTTTATAATAAAATCACAGTGTAATAAACTAAAAATTAAATATGGAGCATTTGAGGTTCCAAAAATATATGCTATTAATAACTACGGACAAATTATTAGCAAGCAGACAGGTTGGTACTATAAGTTGACAGATCCGAAAAAAAACATTTTGCAACTTTTTAAAACAAAACAATGACAACAAAGAGAATGTCAGCACCTAAAACGAATTTGACAAAAGTGGTGGTTCAATTCACCTCAAACACATTTGTGTTTAATCATCCGCCAATTGTCGGACTCCTTATCAACATTTGTAAAAAAAATCGCCTCCTTCACCAAGCGCAAAAACATTAAATCATTCCTAATTAATTACAGTGCATCCACATCAATTTGAACAATTAATTGATTGAAAATTTTGTTTTCATACAGTTTTGCAATTTGCTGTTTTATATAGCTTTTTAGCGAAGGAAGTCTTTTATCACCCCTATCTATTTTTACTAAAAACTCTTTTATATAATAATTCCTAATTCTACTTACATAAGGGTTTGCTGGCCCAAGTAAATTATGCCCAAAAGTATTATTCAATAACGAATGCAATAAATTTGCAGCTTCTTCGCAATATTTATAATCTTTATGCCTTAAATTTATTTTAATTATTCTCTCAAATGGAGGGAATAAAAACTGCGCCCTGTCTTGTATTTCTCTGTTATAAAGTGTTTCAAAATCGTGGTCAATTACCGATAAAATAACAGGATGATTTGGTGAACTAGTTTGTATAACTACTCTGCCTTGTTTATTGCGCCTTCCTCCCCTGCCACTCACTTGTTCTATTAGTTGAAATGCCCTTTCATTGGCTCTAAAATCAGGAAAAAACAGTAACTGGTCTGCATTTATTACGCCTACTAAAGTTACATTATCAAAATCCAATCCTTTAGTAACCATTTGCGTCCCAATCATTATGTCAAATTTATGTTCTGCAAAATCTTTAATAATTGTTTCATGCCCATTCTTGCTCTTGGTAGTATCTTGGTCGAACCTAGATACACGAGCAGTTGGAAACAAAATAGCCAATTCATCTTCAATTTTCTCCGTTCCAAAACCTTTAAAGCTCAATGTGTTGCTTCCGCAAGCCGAACAAACATCGGGTAGTTTTTGAGTAAAGCCACAGTAATGGCATTTTAATGAATCAATAAATTTATGGTAGGTTAAACTTATATCGCAATTTTGGCATTTTGGTAACCATTGGCAATTGTCACATTCATAAATTGGACTATATCCTCTTCGGTTTTGAAATAAAATAACTTGTTCGTTTTTTGCTAACGTTTGCTTTATTTCATTCACTAAAATGGAGGTAAAATTACCTTGAATGGTTTTAGCCTTTTTTTCCTCAGCTATATTAGCTGTAATTATTTTGGGCAATTCTATTTCACCATGACGGGTATTTAAATTTACCAAACCAAACAAACCTTTTTTAGCGTTAAAATAGCTTTCAAAACTGGGTGTTGCACTTCCTAAAACCAACTTAGCATTGTATATTTTACTCAATACTACCGCAGAGTCTCGGGCATGGTACCTGGGTGCAGGCTCATTTTGCTTAAAAGTAGTTTCGTGCTCTTCATCAACTATGGTTAGGCCTAAATTTGCAAAAGGTAAAAAAATAGCACTCCTCGCTCCTATTACTATTTTAATTTCATTGCTTTTTACTTTATTCCAAATTTCGACACGTTCATTGTCGCCAATTCTGTTATGGAATGCAACACATTTTTCGCCAAAATATTTTCTTATTCTATGTATTATTTGTGAAGTAATTGCTATTTCGGGCAAAAGATATAAAACTTGCTTTCCTTCGTTTAAAGCCTGTTCAATTAACCGAACATAAACATGTGTTTTTCCGCTTGAAGTAACACCTTTTAATAGCACCACATCGGTTGTTTCAAAGTGTTTGTTTATTTCATTTAACGCAATATGCTGATCGTTGTTTAACTCAAAAGTTTCAATCTTGTGTTTATCAAACAATATTCTATCTACTGCTATTTCATATTCTTCAAAAACCCCATTTTTTACCAGTGTTTGAATGGCAGAAGCACTAATATTTTCTTTTTTTAGTAAGTCTGCTTTTAAAACTACCGGTTTTTGTTGTTTTAAATGCAAATAAGAAAGTAAAGCAGTTAGCTGTTTTTCCTTTTTTTCTAATAAATCAAATAGGAGTTTTACGTTTTCTTCGTTGTTTTCGTAGGTGTTTGTAAGTTTTATACAAACTACAAGCTTTTCCTTGTACTTATTCTTAATGTCTTCATTTATAATAATTGCTTCTTTTATAACTAAGCTTTTTATATAAGGTAATACATTTTTTAAATTTAAAATTTGCTGAATATTTTCTACTGTTAATTCATGCTGCACAGAAAGTGCTTCAATTATTAAAAACTCTTTATCATCAAGCGGAGTTGCTGCATCAAATTCAGGGTTGGCAATAATTTTACTTGCACTTTGTAGCTTAAGCATTGCTGGTAAAGCTGCTTGCATTACATCGCCCATGTTGCACAAATAATATTCGCTAATCCATTTCCAAAATTTTAATTGTTGTATAAAAATAATGGGCTCATCATCTAAAATAGATAAAATATATTTTGCAGTATAATCTTTAGGTGGAATGCTGTGAACATTGGCAATTATGGCTGAATAAACTTTGCTTTTTCCAAACTGAACCGAAACTCTTTTACCTAATTCTATTTGGTCAGTTATTTCGTCAGCAACCCTATAAGTATATAATTTTGGAACATATAAAGGCAGTATAACATCAACAAATGTTGCAAACGATTCGCTCATTAAATCTTTTTATCTATATTCCAAACTGAGAAAAATGATGTTCAATATGTTTGTAATACATATTACTCCACTCGTTTGCATTCATTTTTCCTACCGAATTACTTTCTCTTCCTTCATAATACTCTCTTCCATTGTTTTGGCTTTCTAAAATATTATCAATCAAACTTTTTTTCTCTTTTTCAAAATCTTTTTCACTTGAAATTAGAAACAAAGGAGCAGTTCTTGAATTTTTTTTATATGGCTTTTCGTTTACTAAAATTGGTTTCAAAAACAATTTTAGCATAAACTTCATCAATGCAGGTGTTTCAGATTTTATTTTACCTGAGTCAATATCGTAAGCCACATTTAAATGTGCTAACATTTGAGCAGCATTCATTTTACCCCACAATGGTTGAGTTGTGTTAGTTAAATGATTTAATCTACTTAAAATTGATTCAGTTGTTTTTGTTTCAAAAATACTTGGTAATGCCATATTTATTTTGGGGTTTAAAGAAATAAAAAGGCAAATATAACTAAATACATTTGCCCTTTTTAAATAGATTATTTTTGTTTTATAAATTTAATATTGATTTAAAATAACAAGATTTTTTTAACAATTACACCTTCATTATTTGAAATATTTAAAATATAAATGCCTTTATTTTGATTGGTTAAATCAATTTTAAAATCAGTTCTATTTTTTTCTATTTTTAAATTTAAAACCTCTTTTCCATTCAGTTCAGTTATTGAAACCAATGATTCAAAGCTTTGATTGTTATAAACTTTTACATTAAATATTCCATTTGATGGATTTGGAAATATTTCTAAATCTAAGTTGTTTTTTGAAACCTTACTTATTGAATTGGTAGTATGGTTAATTTTAACAAAACCAGCTCCACCAGTGTTATAATAACTTCCCGAAGGAGTAGTTTCTAATTTAATAGCTTTAACTGCATAGGTAAAAGTACCATTATTAAAGTTTTGATTGTCTACAAAAAAAGTATCGCTTACAGTATTTACATTTAGTTTACTGTAAATATTATTTATTGTATCCACCCTATAAATGGCGTATCCATCTATATTTCCTTGAACTGAGCTCCAGTTTAAAAACACGTAATTAGATTTACTTTCAGCATTTACTTGATTTACTGTTCCTATGTTTCTCATTTTTAAAGTAGGATCGCCCATTAAAGCAATATGAACAGAATTACTAGAGCTATTGAAGCCACCATTAAAATAAAAATTGGTATTGTTTTGAGTAATTTTAGCACCATAACCAATATTCATTCCTAAACCCATGTGGTGAACAAACCATTTTGGAATTCCGCCCCAAAAACTAGCCAAAGAAGATTGAGCCAATGGCGCTTTTAAAAAATTATTTGCTATATCCCAATCGCCAAAATAACTACCTGATAGTATAGTGAAGATATTATTAAACGAATCGTTTACAAAATTTGAAGTACTACCAATACCATTACAAGAAGTATAACTACCTGCACCACAGCCATAACTCCACAAATACGATCCGTTTTTTTGAGAAACCATATAATCCCTATTGTTAAAAATACTATCACTTTTTATTAAAGTTGAAAAATTATTGTAACCAGTTGATGAAAGGTTTAATGAAGTAAAATTATCATCAATCAAAGCCCTTTCGATTACTTGTGTTTTTCCAGTTCGCCAATTATTATTTCTGTTTAAATAATTTATTGTTAAAAGCGTATCCGACTTATTAAAGCTACTCATTCCAAAAAAATCGATTCTTCCAAGTTCTAAATCAATATAGTTTGGAATTTTAGTTTGGTCAAATTTCCCATCATCAGGTAAATTGTGATGTCTTGTTTGAGTTCCTGTAGTACAAGTTACATTATTATCTGTCCAGCCAGTATTTATCATATCGGCATAATACACATCGGCAGGCCAAGCACCGGTATGGTTTCCGCTTCCTTCCACATGTCCATCAGGCGGTGGTGCTTCGCCTAATGATGAAAAAAAGCCAGAGTATGGAACAGGTACATGCCCAATAATAAATAACGACTTCACTTTTCTGTTTAAACTTGTGTATGTTGATGTTATTCTATTTTTAATATTAATTACATTTTCTTTTCTTCCGGCATACACTACAACTACTTTATAACCTTCATTTTTTAAATTATTAACTAATTGTTGAATTTGAGCAGCAACAGGAATAATAAAATTGCTATCAATTAATAAAATTAAACCATCAAAAACCCTCGGCTCTTTTAGTTTATTACCTGCATAAATGTATCCTAAACCATCAGTAGCATTGCTTGCGCTTATTTTGGCTACGGTGTATTCAAAAGCTTCACCTTCTTTAACCAAGCTATCAGTAAATCCGTTTGTGTTACCAGCAACAGTGGCATATGGTAAAGTTCCCCATTCTTCTGTACTTAAGGAAGCTCTTTTATAAATTTCGTACCTGCCGTTAAAATTTAATTGTGGCCAATTTATTCTAATTCCATTTGCGCCAATAGCAGTTGAATTAATCATTAAAGCCTGATTTTTGCCTGTTTGACTGTAACTTGAAATACTAAAAGTTAGTAGAATTAAAAGTAAAAATTTGTGTTTCATTTTATTTTTTTTTGTCAAATATATAAATCTTTACATAAGTTGATATTAAATATATTATTTAATAAAAAACAATTTTTGCCTAATTTGAGTTAGATTGCAAATTCATATTTAATATAAATAATACAATGCAAGAAGGAACAGTTAAGTTTTTTGATGAAACAAAAGGCTTTGGATTTATTACAACAGAAGACGGTGGTGAAGATATTTTCGTACATTCAACGGGCTTAATCGACAGAATAAAAGATAACGATAAAGTACAATTTGAAACAGAAAGAGGAAAAAAAGGTATTAACGCTGTACAAGTTCAAACAGTTAGATAATGCTCTAAATAAAAAAAAAGCAAGTATTTTACTTGCTTTTTTTTTATTTCAAATATTTTAACATACTTTGCGAACTCAAAATTAATAAAATAATACAATGCAAGAAGGAACAGTGAAGTTTTTTAATGAAACAAAAGGCTTCGGATTTATTTCACCAGCAGGTGGAGGAGAAGACATTTTCGTACATTCATCAGGTTTAATAGACAGGATTAGAGAAAACGACAAAGTAGAATTTGAAACTGAAAGAGGAAAAAAAGGTATCAATGCTGTACAAGTAAAGGTAGCTAGATAATATTCTAATTTTAATTCAATTTAAAAGCTGATAAAGAAATTTATCAGCTTTTTTTTGTATTGTATGAGTTCCTTCTTCCGCTTTAGCGGAATCAGGATGACGTTCCCGCACATTCTGTAACAAACGTCATGCTGAGGAACGAAGCATCTTTAAGAGAAAAGCTTACATGCTCAAAAATTTCCATTCAGCATTGAATGAATTGATTAAGTCAATTTTCTTTTTTCTTGTCCAACCCTTTAATTCTTTTTCTCTTTTAATAGCTTGGTTTATATCTATAAACTCTTCAAAATAAACTAGGTTATAACAATTATACTTTCCTGCAAAACTACTTTTAATTGTCTTAGCATCTGTTTCATGTTCGTTCATTCGCCTTACAATATCATTAGTTACACCAATGTACAAAACAGATTTATTTGGATTAGTTGTTATATAAACATAAGATTTTTGCATTTCAATATTTACTTATAAAGTTCCTTCGCTACACTCAGGATGACGTTCCCGCACATTTTTAAGTCAAAAAGTAGCAAGAAATTTCTTTAAAATTCTACCAAAGTTCATATGTTTTTTGTCCCAACAACTTTGCTTTCTCTATTGCAGCTTGTAAGCCATTTACATCGTTACCACCAGCAGTGGCATAAAATGGTTGTCCACCGCCACCACCTTTAATTTCTTTGGCCAATTCTTTTACAATATTTCCTGCATGCAATCCTTTTTCTTTAACTAAGTTATCGCTAATGATAACGCTCAACATGGGTTTTTCGTTTAACACACAACCCAACACACAGAATAAATTTTCTACTTCGGTTTTTAGTTGAAAAGAAAGGTTTTTCAATTGTTCGGCATTGGATATAGTTATTTGTTGAATTAAAACATTAACACCATTCGAATTTCGAATTTCGGATTTAATATTTGTTTTGATTGCAATTGTTTTTTCATTTTCAAATACCTCTAACTTTTTTAACAAATCAGCTTTTTCACCGATTAATTGTTCTACAGATTTTAAAATATCTTTTGAGCTAAAAGTCTTTTCTAAACTTTCAACAGCCAACTGCCATCCATCAACAAGTTCTTGTGCAGCATCTGCAGTAATGGCTTCAATCCTGCGCACTCCAGCAGCCACCGCAGCTTCACTTACTATTTTAAATAATCCAATTTGACCAGTAGCTTTTACATGCGTTCCTCCGCAAAGTTCACGACTGAAATGTTCATCAAAAGTGATAACACGAACTGAATCGCCATATTTTTCTCCAAAAAGCATCATGGCACCCAATGTTTTTGCTTCTTCTATTGGAACACTTCTGCGTTCATCTAAACTAATATTTTCACGTATTTTTTGATTTACAATTTGCTCTACTTTGGCTATCTCTTCTTTAGTCATGGCCGAAAAATGTGAAAAGTCGAAACGTAAATTTCCGTTGTTAACCAAACTTCCTTTTTGTGCCACATGCGTTCCTAAAACTTGACGTAAAGCCGCATGCAATAAATGCGTTGCTGAGTGGTTATTTTCAGTTAATTTACGTTTGGCAGTATCAACCGAAGCAGTAAAAATGGCTTCCACATTTTCGGGCAATGATTCAGTAAAATGAATGATTAAATTGTTCTCTTTTTTGGTATCAATAATTTCTACTTTTTCGTTGATATTTCCAATAAAACCTGTATCGCCAATTTGCCCACCACCTTCAGGATAAAAAGGTGTTTGGTTAAATACCAATTGGTAACTTTCTTTACCTTTGGCTTTTACTTTTCGGTATTTTGTAATTTGAATTTCAGCTTCAGTTTGATCGTAACCAAGAAAAATGGTTTGGGTTTGTTGTGTAGACGTTGCATGCAACGTCTCTAACCAATCATCTGTGGTTAATTCGGTTGCTTTTCGTGAACGTGCTTTTTGGTTTTGTAATTCGATTTCAAAACCTGCTTCATCTACAACTAAATTTTTTTCTGAAGCAATTAATTTTGTTAAATCTAGTGGAAAACCAAAAGTATCATACAATTCAAAAACAATTTTACCATCTAAATTAGTAATATTATCTAATTTACGAATTCCATTTTCCAACGTCCTCAAAAAACTAACTTCTTCTTCTCTGATCACCTTACTTACAAAATCTTTTTGAGCAAATAATTCAGGGAAAACGTTTTTAAAACTATCGGCAATTAGCAAAGCCAATTGACACATAAAAGGTTCTTTAATGCCTAAAAACTGGAATTGGTAACGAACTGCTCTGCGTAAAATTCTGCGTATTACATAACCAGCACCATTATTACTTGGCAATTGTCCATCGGCAATGGCAAAACTAATGGCGCGAATATGATCGGCCATTACACGCATGGCTATATCTTGTCTGCGCTCGACATGACTAACGTTTTCATCCTCTGAAGCAGAAAAATTGTATTTAAATCCAGAATATTTTTCAATGAATTGAATGGTTGGTACAAAAACATCGGTATCGTAGTTACTGGTTTTCCCTTCAATGGCACGCACCAAACGTTCAAAACCCATTCCTGTATCTACGTGTTGCGCAGGTAATTTTTCTAAGCTTCCATCTGTTTTGCGGTTAAATTCCATGAACACATTGTTCCAAATTTCGATCACTTGCGGGTGGTCGTTATTTACCAATATTTTTCCATCAACCAAAGCACGTTCAGCGTCTGGTCGTAAGTCAATATGAATTTCAGAGCACGGGCCACAAGGGCCAGTGTCGCCCATTTCCCAAAAATTATCTTTTTTGTTTCCGTTTAAAATTCGGTCTTCGGCAATGTATAATTTCCAATTATCAAATGCTTCTTGGTCAAAGGCTAAACCTTCTTTGGCATCGCCTTCAAAAACAGTTACGTAAAGTCTATCTTTTGGAAGTTTATATACATCCACCAATAATTCCCAAGCCCATTCAATGGCTTCTTTTTTAAAGTAATCGCCAAAGCTCCAATTGCCCAACATTTCAAACATGGTATGGTGATAGGTGTCCACGCCAACTTCTTCTAAATCGTTGTGCTTTCCACTTACTCGCAAACATTTTTGAGTATCAACTACACGTTTGTATTTAGGAGTTTCATTGCCCAAAAACCAATCTTTAAATTGATTCATTCCTGCGTTGGTAAACATTAAAGTAGGGTCGTTTTTAACAACTATGGGTGCCGAAGGAACTCTGGTATGTCCTTTACTTTCAAAAAAACTTAAAAATTGTTCGCGTATATCTGCTGAAGTCATGTAATTATAAAAAATCTAATGTTATTATGCTAAAAAATTACTTAATTTTAATATTTTCGCCTCTTGTATTTATTAAAAATAGTATTGAAACAAGTTTCAATATAAATATTTTTTATTCGTAACTAAAAGCTTGGCAAAGATAAAATACTTTTACAATCCAAATAAATTAGACTTTGAAAAAGTTAGAACAAATTTTACCACAATAATTTGGCGAATTTTTGGCTTTTTGTCAGCGTCTATTGTTGCCGGTGCTATAATGGTTATGGCGCTTTATAGTTTTATTGATTCGCCTAAAGAAAAAATACTTCAAAGAGAAAATAAACAATATAAAGAACAGTTAAATAGATTACAAGCCCGTGTAAGTGAATTAAGTATGGTGCTTGGCGAATTGCAAGACCGCGATGCAAAAATATATAGAACTATTTTTGAAGCTGATCCTATTTCATTTAAACCTAAGTTTAATCCTAGCGATAGAAAATACCGATTGGCTGAAGGATTTAATGATGCAGAAATTATAAATGATTTAAATAATAAAGTTGAAAAAATTACCAGTTTGGTTGAATTGCAATCAAAATCGTTTGATGAATTAAAAAAGTTAGCCGATAGTAAATCTGATTTCTTGGCTTCGATTCCTGCTATTCAACCCATAGCAAATAAAGATTTAAAACGCATTGCTTCGGGATTTGGTTATAGAATTCATCCTATTTATAAAACTACCAAATTCCACTCAGGCATAGATTTTACTGCACCTACAAGAACCCCAGTTTATGCAACAGGAAATGGTACCATCATTTTTGCAAAGTATGAAGGAAGAGGATATGGAAACCATATTATAATCAATCATGGTTTTGGATACAAAAGTTTATATGGGCACTTAAGCAGCATTGAGGTGTATGAACGACAAAAGGTAAAAAGAGGAGAACTGATTGGTTATGTAGGTAACACAGGAACTTCAACAGCCCCACATTTACATTATGAAGTTGAAAAAGGAGTTAAAAAAGTGAATCCAATTAATTATTTCTTTAACGATATCAGCGAAGCCGATTATGAGGCAATAAGAGATATTTCTGCTAGACCAACCCAATCATTCGATTAGTAACTGTATTGTAAATATTACAGTTATTAATTTTTTTTTAAATAAATTTAATAAATACTTGGTTTTTAACATTTTTTAATCGTTAATTTGTTTAATCAATTACACCAACGGTATGAAAAAGTTACTAATCATTTTTACAATTATTTTAATTGGCAAATTTTCGATAGCAGAAAATTGCAAAGTTGAGTTTAATTTTCTACTAAAAAACAAAAATTGGAAACCAACTATTTCATCAATAGTAAATGGAATAATTTATGTAGATGTAGAAAGTGAAAACGACAGTTTAATAATTCAATTAAATAAAGAAATTAACTGTAATAATACACTTGCAAATGTTTATTTAGATGAAACTAAAGTACCTGTTTCACCAAAAGGAAATGAAATAAAAACAACTTCAAATGGTGGTTTGTACAAAATTGAAATTATTGGCCCAGGTAGTAGTGAGTGGTTTAAAATATTTGTAAGAGTTACTAAACCAACTGTTGTAAAAAACACTGTTCCATTAGTTTTAGTTCATATTTACCCAAACCCTGCAACAACTAATTTTTTTGTAGAAAATGCCGCACAAGTAGAAACAATAAAAATATATGACATAACTGGAGCTGTGGTTTTAGTAGTTGAAAATTCTTTTAGAAAAGATATTTTAGATATTGACATTGCTAAATTACCAGCAGGTCAGTATTTTTTAGCTTTACAAAACGATAAAACAAAAATTACAAAAAAGTTAGTGAAATTATAACAAGGAATTTTAACCACAAAAAAGCGCTGAATTTTTAATTTAGCGCTTTTTTTATTATCAATTGCATCCGTCAAAGTCTCGTTGGTGGAAACTATTATTGAGCCTCTGGCTTTTATAATTAATTGTAATTAAAAATTATAGTCATTGCCAGAGGCAATTTAATAGTCCTCACCAACCAGAGGTTGGCGAGTGCTATGAAACACCGCGCATCCGCCAACGTCTCGTTGGTGGAAACTATTTTGAGCTTCTAGCTCAGCTTTAACACTACATATTTAAACTTACAGGGCAGACACATAGGTCTGCCCCAACAGGCTGCCCCAACAGGTCAGCCCCTACGAGGCTTCTTCAATTTTAACTTTAATTTTCTTTAGCTTTTCGTTTTTAACTTTAGCCAATACATCGCGTACTTTTTTACGGTTAATAGAAACATATGACGAATGATCTAAAATGGTTATTAAACCTAAGTCCTCTCCTATTAATTCGCCTTTTTTCATAAATAACCCTGCTATGTCGCCTTTGCTAATTTTATCTTTTTTACCTGCGCTTATGTAAATGCACTCAAAGGTAGGCGGAGGTGGTAGTTTCATTTCTTCGGGAAGTGTTATTTCCTTAAATTCTTTTTTGTGCATATAAACAGGCAAAGTTTCATCTTCTGCCAGTATTAGATAAGCCTCTCCATCGGCATGCATTCGAGCTGTGCGCCCATTGCGGTGTGTAAACTCTTCTAAATGAACAGGCATTTGGTAATGCACCACATGTTTTATTTCGGGAATATCTAATCCACGGGCAGCCAAGTCGGTTGCTATTAGTACATTGCAAGCACCCCCTCTAAATTTAATTAAATTTTTTTCTCTATCAATTTGTTCTAAATCGCCATGAAATACGCCATGTGCAAATCGGTATTTATCCAAAACCGCACTAATTCTGTTTACTGCATCTTTGTGGTTACAAAACACTAAACAAACTTCTTGGTTAAAACCTGCAATTAAACGCATTAAAGTTTCTACTTTTTCAGTACTTTCTGTTTTTAGTAAGTTAAGCTTCAGTTTCGATTCTACTTCTTGGTGCTGGTAATCCAATGTTTCAACACTTAAAAAAGGTAAAAACTTAGGCAATTCTGCAAGTCTAGTGGCTGATGTTAAAATATGGCTTTGGGTTTTATTTAATGAAAAGAAAATGGTTTTTAACTGTTCGTGAAAACCCATTTGTAACGATTTATCAAACTCATCTAAAACCACATAATGAATGGTTGAAGGGTCGAACGATTGGCGTTCAATATGATCGGCCAAGCGGCCAGGTGTGCCAATAATTACTGCGGGTGCTTCGCTTAAACTGTTCTGTTCAATTTTAAATGAATGACCACCATAGCAGCAAGTGGCTTTAAAATTGGTTTTCATGGCTTTAAAAACAGTTTCTATTTGTATAGAAAGCTCGCGCGATGGAGCAACAATTAAAGCTTGAACTCCTTTTTTGTCAGCTTGTAAAGTATTAAGCACTGGTATCAAAAACGACAATGTTTTACCCGAACCCGTTGGTGCAATAACCATTAAATTTTTACTGCTTGCCGCCTTTTCAATTACCTCCTCTTGCATTTGGTTAAAATTTTCAATTCCTAAATTTGATAATATAGTTGCGTAAGTGGTATTTAAATTATTTTGCATGGCGCGAAGGTAAGGGAATAAGGTGTTGATTGGTTTAATTGTTGATTTTTGACCGTTATTGGTATCCTTAATCTGCTGCTTTTAATTTATAAGCCAAACAAAAAACCGTCTGACGCCTTCCATACTCAATTAATTTCCTCAATCGTCTGACGGTGTGTTAATAAAAAACCGTCTGACGCATTTCCTGCTCAATTCCTTTGCCCAATCGTCTGACGGTAGTTACTTTAACCTATAAGCCAAACCAATAACCCAAGTATTATTTAACCCTCCGGTATTGTTACTTATGTTTAATATACCAGTTTGATATTGCCCATATAGCGCCCATTTTTTATAACATATAGTAGCACTTAAAATTCCGCCCATATCCAAATTGTTATATTTATGCTCTTGTTCGTGGCTCAGGTAATAATGCTGTGGGTTTGTAAATGCTGAAAACAAATAACCGCCATAAGCACCGGCACCTAATAATATATTAGTGGGGCCGCTAAATTGGTGATTATAATTTAATACCACAGGCAATTGCACATAATGCAAATACACATTTTCAGTGTAGGAAAGAACTTTTTCGCCTACTGCATTTGTGTAAATTACCTCTCTGGCTGAACCTTTGCGCACATAACTTAAACCAACATGGGTGTAAAATTTAGCATTCCATTTAGTTTGTAAATGAGTACCCATTTCAAGCCCTGTTAAGGCTTGGTTAAATATGCTATTATTACTTAAATTATTTTGGGTAACACCCATCTTTACAAAAAGATGGGTGTTTTTAAAAAGGCTGTCAAGCTTTTGCGCTTGGGCTTGCATGGCAATAAAGCAGCTAAGTATAAATAAGGGTTTCATGCTATTTGGCTATAATAAGTTTTTTGGTTTCGGAGTAACCATTACTAGCATTTAATGTAACTAAATATACTCCAGCAGCCAAATCTTGTGTGTTAATAGTTTCTTGATTATTACCTGTAATATTAACACTTTTAACAAAAGTACCTGCTAAATTATAAATATTAATACTTTCACCTATTGCTCCGTTTAATTGGAATAGTACAGTTGCAATATCATTGGCAGGGTTAGGGTAAATTTTAAAGGTGATTTGATGCTGTTGTTGCTTGTTTTTTAATTCGTTTAGATTTTGTGGTGGAGAAGTTTTAGAAAGTGAAATATTTCCTTTATACTTACTATTTAATCCGCTACAAAATGTTCTTATTTCGTCTTCATTTGTTACCAAGCCATGATTATCATAACTGCAAGGCGGGTTATCAGCTAAATCAAAAACTTGAAGTGTTACTTCTCCTCCAATAGGTATTATTTCGTATTCGGTAGAAATTGTTATTTCTTCTCCAGCTTCGTAAATACTAGAGCCATTAAGAATATTCATATTACCATCTTTAAATGTAATTAATTTTTTTGCGTATGTATTAGTAGTAGATGTAATTGATACAGAATTAAAATTTAATTCTGGTTGATGAATTGATGCCATGGTGTAACGGTATGCACTATAACCTTGAGTAAAGGTATTGAAATTATACTCTTCACTACCACCAATAATACTAGATTCGATTGGATAGGTAAACATGTGAACCGCTCTGTTTGGACTTTCATCTTTACCCAACTCTTTCGACTCTAAAACTAACATAACGCATAATTCAAGCTCTTTAGGTAAAATAACATTACTTGTTCTTACAACCGCAGGCTCAAAATCTATAGTATTAGTTGAAATAGAAGTAAAATCAATTAATGTAACCAATTTTTCAATACATGATGCTGGTAAATATGGAGATTGCAAATAGTATTCTGTTCCATTTGGCAAATCTTTTGAATGTCTAATTTCCCAATTTAAATTTTCAATGTATTTTGCATTTGATGGTAATTGATGTTTCATACGCAATGCAAATAATACACGAGTATTATCCATGTTTGGCTTAATGGCAGGGTTTATACTGTATTTAATATCATTTTCTAATCTTAAGCCAATTTCATGTCTATCAGTTATTTTTTCTCTATCAATCCCATTATTTTCACCTTCTACCGGCCCTCCGCCTAGCGAAAATACACGTGTATTACTAAATTTATAATAAACTTGAATTTTTGGCTTGTAATACAGTGCAAATACACCCAAATGCTCGTTATACAATGGGTATTTGGGGGTGTTAATCAAATCAAATGTGTTAGTATTTAAACTACCAGGATTTCCAAATATTGTTCTTTCTACCCTATCATGGTCGGTAAGTGTTCCCTCTATTCTCATTTCACCTTGAATTACGCTTGGCATACCCGGCATTTTTGCTTCTTCTTTTAAGCGACTTGCATAATAATCGGTATATTTACCCGCAGCCATACCGCCATAAATAACAGCTTCAAGAATATCTTTACTTTTAGTAGCTCCCAAGGCTGTTCCACCTATCAATATTGATTTCATTTTAGCAGCTAAAAAGGCTTTGCCACCTGTGGCAATGTATGCCCCTACTGTTAGTGCTGTGCTCCAAGCTTTTATTTTATCTGCATCTTGCTTTTCCATTTTGTAGGCTTTCATCCGCTTGTCGTAATCGGCTGCTAGAGTGTTTACATTTTTATAAATAAGTGCCCCAGCCTTTATTTCGTTTATATCGTTTTTATAATCCATAGAACTTAAAAAAGTAGGATCTAGTACAGCAGTGTTTAGGCCTCCCTTTAAATAATCAATTGGGGTACTAGTACCAATAAATCTACCATATAGTTTTATGTCTGATGTTTCCACAAATTCTACCAAAACTTCTATTCGGCTATCAAAATCACAAACACAAGGGTCATAAGCCATTTTAAAATCGCCATAAAACCACCTATTATAGGAATTAGGATGTGTGGAACTAGATACCAGCTCGGTTACAGTTGTATATTGATCCAAAGCTTGAGCCTTGGCAGTATTGTTGCTAAATGTAATTGCCTTGTTAAAGCCGTCTTGAAATTTCAAAATAACATTGGCTACATCGTAACCTACTATATTAGCCATGGTAAACACCCTAAGGGTAGATTCGAATTTATTGTACAATATAAAACATGGAAACTGTGGTCTTGATGATTGGTTTACAGGTCAATTATCTAATCCTTTACCAAAACCACGGTATATTAACTCCCAACCGTCTTGTGGGCTAAAATCAATTACTGAAGTATCGTATGGAGAAGGTTTAAACGGAAAAAAATTTTGCGCCCAAGGATTAGGAACTGCATTATTTAAGCCATCAAAAGGAAATCCTAAAAAATCGGCTTCTGTTAAAGCAGTTTGTGGGTCATCTACCATCCAGTTAAATGTATTGCGCATATCTGGTCTTTGGGTATTTTTATTTTGAGGCGGCAAATTGCCCCTTTGGTCTCCAGTATTGGTTGGTGGAGGGTAAGTAGCAATAATTTCATCATCGCATTGTGCCCACGTGGGGGTATTAATGCCAACTAGTAACATCAATACCAATAATTTTAAATTTTTCATATTTGTAAATTTTAGTTTATTTAATTTTAGTCCCTCTAAATAGGTGTAAGGTACTGTCTCTACTCCATTGTTTATATTGCACATATATAGAATCTGTATTATCTGGCAGTTTACAAATAACATCAAACAAATTGCACCGCGGTGTCATTACGCCATTGGGAAAAAAAGTACGTACATTTACCTCCCAAGGTGTGTATTGTCTATAACCCAATGTCCCTCCAGATATATAGGCAGTACAATCATTAAAACCAGTAAAAGTATTATACTCAAAGCCACTTGGACTAACGTATTTACTTATTTGAACGGTTACAGGTAGCTTTTCATTTTTGGTAGATATACCTTTAAATATGCCATACATAGGCATAATATTGGTATCGTTTCTATCCACAAAATATAACATCCTTTCAATTGTGTCTAACCCATCATCAAATGGAAAACATAATTTGTTTGGTTTTTTTTGTACAATTAGCCTAATGCGCTTTGGTGTTCTGCTTGCACTAAAATCAATGGTAAACGATTTGCCATAGCGAGGTTCTGTCTCAGTTCCAATATTCCAAGTGTAGCTTTGTGCCGTAGAATCTAATGCAGTAAATCTTACAGAATTCATAATACTTGTATCAGTATCATAATATTTCCAAAAGTTATCTAAACGGGTATCATCCGAATATTCTTCCATAACAAAAGTAGCTTTTATTTCCTTTTGTCCATCGCATGGGTTTATTGGTGCAATTTCCTCTTTGGGGTTGCAGGCAAAGGGTATAATAAGTAAGGCTGTTATTAGCTTTAAGAATGTATTTTTCATAACAAAAAAATTATTCGGCTAATTTAGCTTTTAAAGCATCAATTTCTTTTTGTTGTTGTAAAATATATAAAGTTAATTCTTCTACTTTTTCTAATAATATTACTTGCATTTCGCCAACATCAATTTGTTTATTGTTAGCTTCTACTTCGGCTAGGCTTGGCACATTTGGCAAGTGGTGGTATTTTGCTATAAATGTTTCTAATTCTGGTAAAGTTTTTAGTTTATAATTTTTATCAAAAACATAATCAGCAAATGGGTTTTGAAGTGTAACTATTACTTTTCTGGCAGATAAATAACCGTTGGCATTTACTTTAAATAAATCTTGTGTGGCATTTTTAAAAAGAATTTGTTCTTCGGTAATGGTAAAAAAGTTGCGGTTATTACTATTTATAAAAAAACCAATAGAAGGGTGAATAATACCATTGGTATTTAAAGTCATGCTTCCGGCAGTTTGCACTTTAAAAGCATCTCCAGGGCTTGTTCCAGTTCTTTTTAAGCTTAACGTACCTCCATTTACAATTAAATTACCATAAACATCTGCTCTTCCATGGTCCACACTAAAGTTTAAATTAAAGGCAGAACCTGTATTTGTAAATACATTAAACATTGCTGGTTGAGGTGGGCTTCCAGGTAACCCTGATACCACCACTCCAGCAATATTTACTTGGTTACTGGTACTTAAAATACCGCTTGTAGGGCCAGTCCATTGGGCTTGGCTTTTAAAAATAAAGGTTAATAACCCTAGGCTAAGTAATAATAATTTTCTTTTCATTGTTAGTTGTTTTTTAGTTTTATTTTTTTTTAGTTATTTGATAAAGCAAACATTAAAACTAAAAATACAATTTCCAACAAAAACTACCTGTCTATTTTGGACAGTATGTTTTTATAGGTAATTTAGTTTATTATTTATACAATTGCTTTTCTTTATGTTTTAAAATGAAAAACCAAATAATTGTAAAAAAGTTAGGAGTTGGAATAAGGGCGTTGCGTAAAATAAGGGGTGTAAAGGTGGCTGTTTTGGCCAAAAAGCTTGATTTTGATAGCGTAGAAGCATATTTAAAACTAGAAAGAGGCGAAAGAAAAGAAATTGGTATTGTGCAACTCTTAATTATTTGCGAAGAGTTAAATTGTTCAATATCTAATATTTTTATTTTATCGGGTTTAGCTGATGACCTGTTTAGTAAAGACATTACCACTTGGAGTCAATTTCTTGATTCGCTAGAAGATGTACCTTTTGATAGAAAAGAAAAAATTTTGGAACTATTAAATACTTTAAATTTATCGCCAAATGTTACATAGGGTTAATTAATTTCATAAGTTAAATATTGACAACATAAAATTATTTATTTAATGTTGTTGCATATTAATTGAAACATGAAAGACATTACAAAAACTTATACCAATAACGAAATTACCATAGTTTGGAAATCTTCCATGTGTATTCACTCTCGAAATTGTTTTAATGGCTTAGGGCAAGTATTTAATCCTGCTGAACGCCCTTGGATAAAACCAGAAAACGCAAAAACAGAAACTTTAATGTCACAAATAAACAAGTGCCCTAGTGGTGCGTTGAGTTATTACAAGAACGATGAAGCAAAAACCGAAAACATAGAGGTAGAAACAATTGCAGAAATATCAGAAAACGGACCTTTGTTGCTATATGGAAACATTACTGTTAAACACAATAATGGAACTGTAGAACAAAAAAACAAAGTGACTGCTTTTTGCAGGTGCGGTGCATCAAACAATAAACCTTACTGCGATGGAACGCACCGAAAAATTGACTTTAAAGGGTAATAAGGTGTTTTGGAAAATAAAAAACACTTAATTAGCATAGTTGGGCCAACCGCAGTAGGAAAAACAGCAATGGCCATTCAATTGGCAAAGCATTTTAATACCGTTATTATTTCAGCCGATAGTCGTCAGTTTTACAAAGAAATAAGCATTGGCACAGCCAAACCCAGTTTGGAAGAATTAAATCTAGTACCACATTACTTTATTAATAATAAAAGTGTATCCGAAACCTATTCAGCAGGTGATTTTGAAAAAGATACTTTGTTAAAACTACAAGAATTATTTAAAGAAAATGATATCGTTATTTTAGTTGGTGGAAGCGGTTTATATATAAAAGCACTTTGGGATGGATTGGATGATTTGCCTAAAGAAAACATTGCTTTGCGTAATGAATTACATAACGAATTTAAAACTAATGGAATAGAATATTTACAAAACAGACTTTTTAAAACTAATCCCGAAAAGTTGGGAAGTTTAGATGCAATGAATCCGCAAAGATTGATGCGTGCTATTGAAATAGCTGAGCTGAGCGAATCCAATGTTTTTATTCCTCAAAAAGCGATTCGCCCTTTCCAAAACATAAAAATATGTTTGAATAAAGAAAGGGAAATACTCTACAACGATATTAATAATAGGGTTGATGGAATGATAGCGAATGGATTAATAAATGAGTGCGAAAAAATGAGTCTGTTTAGAGATAAATATGCTTTAAAAACGGTTGGGTATACTGAAATATTTGACTATTTCGATAATAAACATTCCCTGCAAAAAGCCATTGAACTAATAAAACAGCACACTCGAAACTATGCAAAAAGGCAAATTACATGGTTTAAGCGAGAAGAAGACCTTGAATGGTTTGAGCCAAATGAAACAGAAAAAATAATAGATTTTGTAAATAAAAAACTAGGTAAAAAAGTCTGAAATTTTATTAGTTTTGCGCTTCAAAAAAATAAATTATCTTTAATTAAATATGCTCGAATTTTTAAGCACTCCTGAGGCCTGGTTAAGTTTATTTACACTTACCATTTTAGAAATTGTATTAGGTGTTGATAATATTATATTTATATCAATAATAACTAGTAAACTTCCAAAGCAACAACAACTAAAAGGCCGCAGATTAGGTTTGTTTTTAGCTTTATTTATCCGAATTGTTTTATTGGCTTTTATAAATAAAATTGTACACGATTTAACTGACGAAATAATAAATATTTTAGGTATTGGATTTAGCTGGAGAGATATAATTTTATTATCGGGAGGAGTATTTTTATTATACAAAAGTGGAATAGAAATATATGAAAAGCTTGAAAAAGTAGAAAATGAAATTTCATCCAAATCATACAAATCGTTTTGGAATGTGGTTATGCAAGTTATAGTAATAGATATAGTATTTTCATTCGATAGTATTTTAACAGCCGTTGCCATTTCTGACCACATAGAAATTATGGTTATAGCGGTTATTATATCTATGGTTGTTATGATGATATTTGCTCAAAAAGTTGGAGATTTTATTAACGACAATCCTTCTATGAAAATATTGGCATTGGCATTTTTAGTAATGATAGGTGGCTTATTAACTGTAGAAGCTTTTGATGTTCATGTAGAAAAATCGTACATATATTTTGCATTGGCATTTAGTATTTTAGTTGAAATGTTAAATTTAAGGTATCGTAAAAACATACAAAGCGGTAAAATTAAACATCATTAATATTTCTTTAAATTAAATTCATGCAATTACTAAACGGTAACCTAGTTTCAAAACAAATAAAACTAGAAATAAAAAAAGAAGTAGATGAACTAATTGCTAAAGGAATTAAACGACCGCATTTAGCAGCAATTTTAGTAGGAAACGATGGCGCAAGTATAACCTATGTTGCTGCAAAAGAAAAAGATTGCAAAGAAGTTGGATTTGATTCAACAGTGCTGAAATTTAATGAATCAATTACAGAAGCTGAATTGCTCAATGAAGTTGAGAAAATAAATGCAAATACCGAAATAGATGGACTAATAGTTCAACTGCCTTTACCAAAACATATTAACGAAAAAAAAATAACTGAAACCATAAGTTGGAAAAAAGATGTAGATGGCTTTCATCCATACAATGTAGGGTTAATGTTTAAAGGCTTGCCGTGTTTTTTACCTGCAACTCCCTATGGCGTTATTAAGTTATTAGAACATTATAATATTGATACAACAGGTAAAAACTGTGTGGTTATTGGTAGAAGCGATATTGTAGGTAAACCTATGAGCGCCTTAATGTTAAATAAAAACTGTACTGTTACCATTTGCCACAGTAAAACTGTTGATATGAGTTCATTTACTCAAAAAGCTGATATTATTATTGCTGCAGTTGGGATTCCCAATTATTTAAAAGCTGAAATGATAAAAGAAGGTGCTATTGTAATTGATGTTGGCATTACAAGGGTTAACGATGAATCGGAAAAAGGATATAAGCTTATTGGAGATGTAGACTTTGAAAATGTATCGAAAAAAGCCGCTTTTATAACTCCTGTTCCTGGAGGTGTTGGACCTATGACAAGGGTTGCTTTGTTACTAAACACATTACTTTCAGTAAAAACAAATTAATAATATTTTGAAAAAACTTTCTTTAGTTCTTTTATTGCTTCCTTCTATTCTTTTTAGTCAAGTTGTACCCAAATACGGGAACGATACTTTATTAGACATTGGAACTTGGAATGTTGAATGGTTTGGCGATTTAACAAATGGACCTAGCGATGAAACGCAACAGTTTGATAATGTAAAAAATATTATTAATAAAACTGATATTGATATTTGGGGGATTGAAGAAATGAGTAATACTACTAGCTTTAACTCTTTAATTTCAGCTTTGCCACTTTACGGTGGAGTTAACAGCACATTTTCGTTAACGCAAAAAATGAGTTTGCTTTATAAAAAAAGTATGTTTAACTTTATTAGTGCTGAACAAATTTTAACAACAAGTAATTACGACTTTGCAAGCCGACCACCTTTATTGGTAAAGCTTTCAACCAAAGGCGACAGTATAAATATTGACACATTATTTATTATAGTTGTTCATTTAAAAGCCAATAGCGAATCGAACTCGACAGGAAAATTAGAATCGTATAATAGAAGAAAAAGAGCTGCAGATGCTTTAAAGATATATATTGAAAATACTTTATTGAATAAAAAATATATAGTGCTTGGTGATTGGAACGACCGATTGGATTTTTCAATTCATAATGGAATTGATACAACGCCTTTTAAACAATTGTTAAATGCCAATTATAATTTTATAACTAAACCATTAGCAGACGCAGGTAAAAGAAGTTACGCCTTCTCTGATGGTTTTATAGACCATATAATGGTTTCACCAAGAATTGATTCTTTTTATGTAAAACAAAGTGCAACGGTACTCGATAATTTAGGTCAGTTCGTTAACAATTACAGCAGCACTACTTCCGATCATTATCCTGTATTTGGTAGGTTTTTATTCAATAAAATTAAATATACCACTCCTATTGATACTATTCCAACCGATACTATAAAAGATACATCAAGAACAAGTATTAGTTATAGTGTAAAAGCTATTAATAATTTTACTGTATATCCAAATCCTTTTGAAAATTATTTTACAATAAAAACAGAAAATTTAAATAACGATTTAGTTGAAATTTACTCCCCAATTGGTAATTTGATTTACTCTAAATTATTAAACAAAAATGAAACCGAAATAAATTTAAAAGATTTTCAAACCGGATTATATATTATTTGTTTTAAAGGAAAATATTATAAAATATTAAAAAACCAATGAAAGTTGGTTTTTGTAAACCATTCATTTTTTATAAATTAGTTTTTCTTTGGAGTAACTTTCAAAATTACTTCTTCAATTTTAGCACTGCTCGATTTTTGAATAATAAATTCAAATTGATCAATATTTAACTTTTCACCTTCTTGTGGAATGTCTTCATGATTGGCAGTGATAAAACCGCCTAAAGTATTGTATTCTCCTTCTGGTATATCAAGTTCGTATTTGGTGTTTAAATGATAAATTTCTAATCTCCCAGAAAAAAGGTATTCGTTTTCGCCAATTACTTTTTCGGTTAACGATTCAATGTCGTGTTCATCGTCTATTTCTCCAAAAATTTCTTCCATTACATCTTCAATAGTAACAATACCAGCTGTTCCGCCAAGTTCATTAACAACTAAAGCAATACTTTTTCTGGTTTTACTAAATCTATTCAAAACATCCATAACCGAAGTTGTTGCAGGAACAATTTCTATTGGAAACACAATTTCTTTAATTGTTTCTACTTTTTTAAATATTTCTTTTTGATGCACATAACCAATAATATTATCAGATGTTCCACCATAAACCAATATTTTAGACAAACCAGTTTGAACAAATTTATCGTACAGTGCTTCGGGCGTTTCAGTAATATCTATTAATTCTAAATCAGTTCTTGGAGTCATGCAATCACGTACCTTCAAGCTCGAAAAATCTAATGCATTTTTAAACATTTCGGTGTCTACTTCTACATCATCTTCCAGGTCGTTATCGTTTACTTGATTGATGTAATCATCTAAATCAATTTTTGAAAAAACAGGTGTGGTTTCAGTATATTTTATTTTTAAAAATGCATTTAAAATAAATTTAGAAAGCCAAATAATAACATGAACTATTGGCCAAAAAATATAATAAAATATAAGAAAAGGTAATGCTAATACTTGTAAAACTAAATCAGGATTTATGCGAAATAAAACCTTAGGTAAAAACTCGGCAGTAAATAAAACTATTAATGTGGAGATTATGGTTTGAGCTAATAAAAGTAAGAATTTATGTTCGGCAAAATAAGGCGAAACACCCAGTAAAAAAGGGTCAAGAATTTTTGCCATGTAAATACCATAAATAACTAAACCAATGTTGTTGCCAACAAGAGTAGTACTTATAAACTTTGATGGATTATTTACAAAATTAGATAAAATATTTGCAGTAACACTTCCTTGTTTACTTTTTAATTCTATTAAAAGTTTATTGGAAGAAATAAAAGCAATTTCGGTTCCTGCAAAAAATGCTGAAAATAAAATACTTAATAAAATTATAACCGAGTTGCTATCCATTGTTTTATAATAGTGCAATTATAATAAAAATAGAAATAAGAATAGCAGTTTAAAAATTGCTTTTTAAACATATTGATTGTATAAAACTATTCGGAAAACTTATATCCAACTCCTTTTACAGTGCCTAATAAATCATCTCCTATTTTTTCTCTGATTTTTCTAATATGAACATCAATAGTTCTATCACCAACAATCACTTCATCGCCCCACACTTTTTCTAAAATACTTTCTCTTTTAAATACTTTTCCTGGCTTACTTGCTAATAAATAAAGTAATTCAAACTCTTTGCGAGCTAATTGTATTTTTTCTTTGCCTCTGTAAACTAAAAAGGTTTCTCTATCAATAATTAAACCTTTAACATTTAGTTTTATATTTTCAACTTCATTTTCGGAAGACGAACCTTTATCTTTTCTTCGTAAAATTGCTGAAATACGAGTTAATAATAATTTTGGTTTTATAGGCTTTGCAATATAATCATCAGCACCAGCATCAAAGCCTGCAAGTTCGCTGTATTCCTCTGCCCTTGCAGTTAAAAAAACAACAAAAGAACTATTAGTTAATGGGTTTGATTTTAATTGTTGACAAGCTTGAATACCATCCATCTGCGGCATCATTACATCCATTAATATTAAATCAGGCTTAATTTTTTTTGCTTGTTCAATGGCTTCTAGGCCATTGTTAGCTAAATAAACATCGTAACCTTCTTTTTTTAAATTATATTCAATAAACTCTTGAATATCTTTCTCATCATCCACAACTAAAACTTTATATTGTTTTTTGTCTTTCATATCAAGCGATATTATTTTTTTTCAATTGCAATATTAGTTATATTAATGTTAGTTAATTATTAACTTTAAAGGTATTTTATTTTAAAATAATTTGCTTAAAATCTAATGCATAGCCTGTAAATGAGCCAATAGCTCCTTTTACATTTGAATTTACTGCACCAGGAGTGGCAAATGGCCCAGTATTATTGTCGGCTCTTCCAAATGATTGCCAAAATAAAAACTCTTTTCTGCCAATGTGCGAAAAGTAAATATTCAGTGTATCGTTTTGATTAAAGGGACTAAAAAACTCATAAGGCCTTGTGCCATTATTTAAATATTGGTCATCGAAAGTTCTAAACGAATTACATGCACCCCATCCAAATAAAATTGAATCGGGACTAACATTTACTGCCATTCTGTAATTATTATTTTCTGGTCCATCGTAAAACCAAAATTTAAAAAATGCCCTGTCAACAGTATCGTTTTCACGTTTAGGTTCTATCCTATATTCAAAACTATCAATTGGAATTAGTTTTGGAATAAATGTATTTGAAGTAATAATTTTAGCTCCGTTGGCAATTGATATTTCTAATTTATAAGGTGTATTTAATTTACCAACTAAATCAATCGGATTCATGTATACACCAGAAAAAGGTCCTAAAATACTATCGAGTGCAGGAATTAATTTTGAAATAGTATCAACTGAATATAATTTAATTCTGTCAGCAATATTGTAAATGGTATCTTTTCCAATAATAATTCCCGGAGTTATGTAAACTTCTGCATCTTTTACTCCATTTAGCGATAAATCAGGCTTAAAATAATCGATTGTAGTGCTAATAAAAACATAGTTTAACAGTGGAAAACGTGAGTTAATACTTGCTTCTACCACATACTGCGGAGTGCTTGGTGGCAAATCAATGTCAATTTCTTTTTCGCAAGCAATAACTAAAACAATTGCAATAAATAGAATGGTTAAGTTTTTAATTTTTTTCATTTTTTAAAATTTAAAATTCCATGAAACAGATGGCAAAATTGGAAATAAATATACCATGTATGCCTTTACTTCTAACTTATCAATGTCGGGTAAAAAGTAAATAAAGTATGGATTTGCTCGGTTGTAAATATTGTAAATACTAAAGTTCCAAGAACTTTCCCATGTTTTTGTTTTTTTATTTATATAAACAAAACTCAAGTCAGCCCTGTGGTATGCAGGTAATCTAAAAGCATTTATTTTGTCATACACATCAATAAAAGTAAACTTTGGTTCATTATCAATTGGATCATATCCTATTCTATATGCATAGCGCGAGGTAGGTAATGTTACTGCGTTTCCTGTTCCATAAACAAAAACCAAAGTAGCCGACCATTTTTTATTTATTGTATAACTTATAACTGTTGAAAAATCGTGTGTTCTGTCGTACCTAAAAAAATAGGCTTCACCTTTATTTAATTGATCAAATTGCCTATAAGCCCTACTCCAAGTATAACCAATCCAACCATTCCACCTACCTGCTTTTTTCTTTACATATAATTCTAATCCGTATGCTTCACCTTTTCCAAAAACCATTTCGTTTTCTAAATTAGCATTTAAAAACAACCTCGAAAATGGCTTAAATTCAATTTGGTTATCCATTTTTTTATAATACGCCTCCGCACTTGCCTCGTATCGGTTATTTTTAAAATTTCTAAAATACCCCATTGCCCATTGGTTGGCTTCTTGAGGCTTTACTTTTGCAGAACTAGGAATCCATAAATCGACAGGAAGTTGAGCACCACTTGTGGTGGCTAAGTGAATAAACTGATAAGTAAGCGTATATGATGCTTTAATTGAAGACTCCTCATTTATTAAATAATTTACATTTAAACGAGGTTCTAATCTGGGATAAAAAGCAATGCTTTCATTGAAACCATATTTTACTGATTCACCGGTTTTTAAATTTTGATCATCAAAAATATCTTGAGTAAAAGGCCCAACTCTATTAAATGCAACTCCACGTAAGCCAGCATTTATGCTCCAACGGTAGTTTATTTGCCATTCGTCTAATGCATAAACGGCAAATTCATGGGCATATTGTTTACTTATTTCTTCGTTAAACGAAATGGTGCCTGATGAACCACTAGCAATACCTGGAGTAAATGTATGAAAAATATAATTAGCGCCAAATTTTATTAAATGTTTATCGGCAGCATACCAAGTAAAATCCGATTTTAAGTTCCAATCGTTTAAACCTGAACGAACACTGAAGCCATTAGAAGCAAATTTAAAATCGTTATATAAATCGTATCGATTATATATCAATGAAGTATTGCAAAATAATTTTGGTTTAAAAATATGGTTCCATCTCAAAGTTGCAGTTGCATTTCCCCATCCAAAATCTAGGTTAACCAATTTATTGGTAGGACTTGTAAAATTTAAAACATCTCTTCCAAAATACGAAGACAAGTAAATTTTATCTTTAGTACCAATTTGCCAATTTATCTTTAAATTTAAATCGTAAAAGTAATAGGCGTTTCCTTTGGCTTCATTAGGTAAAAAAGGCCGAGCCAAAATATCAATATATGTTCTTCGGCCAGCAACTAAAAAGCTACTTTTACCTTTTTTTATAGGCCCTTCGGTACTAAACCGCGAAGCTATTAAACCTACACCCCCATTATACTCGTACTTTTGGTTATTGCCTTCGCGCATGCTTACGTTTA